>DASVMC010000267.1:0-3841 GCA_036384555.1 Niabella sp.
GAACTGGGTCCAATCCAAAAATAAACGCTATAACAACTATATAATTATTGTGGCCAACAAATTACAGGGTTCTGAAAACGGCGGTCTTCGCGATCGTTCACAGATAGATAGCGCCGCTTACAGTCAGCGTGATTTTATTCCTGTACGGCTGGGAGGCAACACCGGCTATTCTGCAAATTTCTTCAGTACCAATGTTGCTACAGGAACCAAGTACACCGATCTGCATTTACTAATGCGGCAACAGTATGACTTTGGAAGAAAGGATTCCCTGGTAACTGATAGTACAGTAGTGCCGCTTTTCTTCCCGAGGATCCGGCTGGAGCATACCATTGAGTATAGCAAATACAGCTATCAGTATACGGATGCATCGCCGGATACCAGTTATTACAGACAATACTATTCGCTGTACCCGAATCCGGGAACTGCTTATACCAAAGAAGATAACTGGAAGGAGCTGATTAACGATTTTTCGATCTATACTTACCCTGATGAAAAAAATACCCAGCAGTTTGTGAAACTGGGTGCTGCTGTGCAGAACCTTTCGGGCCTGTTTGATACCTTGGTCCGCCAATCTGACCTGGAGCCTTATGGTTATCGGCAGTCCGCTACCTATTATAATATCTTTGGTCATGGGGAATACCGCAATCGGACGAAAAATAAAAAGTGGGACATGACCGCTTACGGCAAAGTGTATTTTGCAGGGCTGAACGCGGGTGATTATGAGGCGGGCGCCAGCATACAGAGCCTTCTGGGGCAAAAGATCGGCAGCCTGACGCTTGGCGCTCAAAATGTCAATAAATCGCCTTCCTTTATTATGACCTATGATAACAGCGCATTTAATTACATGAAGGCCGCAACACCTGACCTTAAAAAAGAGAATATCACGCATCTGTATGCAACTATTTTTCAGCCATTACTGAAACTGGGATTAAGCGGGAATTATTACCTGATGACCAATTATACCTATTATACGGATTTTGATAAGATCAACCAGTATAATTCCCTGTTCAACGTGCTGCAGATCGGTTTAAATAAAGTGTTCGAAACCGGTAGAACAAAGCAATGGAAATGGAGAACCGAAGTATATTTTCAGCAGGTGGTCGGCGGTGCACCATTGCATATTCCCACTTTCTATACCCGTAACAGGCTTGGATACGAAGGAAAACTGGGTTATCCGAAGCTAAACCTGGCAGCGGGCTTTGAAGTAAAGTACAGGACCAATTATGAAGCGGATAATTATTCTCCGTTGCTGGGTCAGTTTTTTTATCAGGATGCTGTTACGGTCCCTTACAAATTACCCGAAATTGCGGCGTATGTTAATTTCAGGATCAACTCTTTTAAAGCATTTGTCCGTGCTGAAAATCTGAACACTTTCAGAAATACGAATGGCAACTGGGGCTTCACCAATAACAACTTTGCGGCCTACGATTATGCTTATCCGGGCTTGCTGATAAGGGTGGGAATCTTTTGGGGGTTTGTGAACTGATAACTCCGGTAAAAACGTATTCAATCCAATACAGTTCAATAGAGAGCGTGTACAGATACAACAGCCTGTTATTCAAAGTAACAACGTGTATGAAACTGATAATTCTTACCTGCTGCTTTTTGATGGGAGGTATTTTGGCCGGACATGCCCAGGAAATGCTCACCCCGTTTCCGGCACCGGATTTTGCATTACCTTCAGAAAAAGGGGATACGCTTCGTTTAAGCGACTTTAAAGGAAAAACAGTACTCCTTAATTTTTGGGCCAGCTGGTGTGCTCCGTGCAGGGAGGGCAATAAAAAGCTCGCAAAGCTATATCGCCGGTTTAAAAGTGAATCGTTCGTTATTATTAATATCTCTGAAGATACCAGCAGCACAAAATGGCGGAAAGCGATTGTGGCCGATCAGATGAAATGGGTGCAACTGCTTGACTACACCGACTGGAACAGAAGCACAGCGCGCAGGTGGAATGCTTCTGCACTGCCAGCTTCATTTCTGATCAATCGTTACGGTATGGTAATAGCCTCGGATGCGGCGTATTTACTGACCGATGACCCCGAAGGGTTTAAGACAGTGCTGCAGCACCTTGCCAGTCAATAGGCTTTTTAACAGATATTCCCGATTTCGTAAATGTCCATTCATTTAGTACGGCTACTTTTGCCAATAACAGGAGCGGCGGACGCTGTTCTTGGATAAAGGAGGACTATTATAGCAATTAAACGGTTTGATAATAAAATACAATCATTTCAATCTTCGTGCGGGGTTTCTACCCTGCACTTTTTATTGGTTTTCCGCCAGAAAATTATTGCCCCGTATATTTTCTTATCTTCATTGCAAAAATACAGATAGTAAGGCGGGCAATGGAACCAATGAATTTAAAGAAGCTGGCATCTCTTCTGCATTTATCCATCAGTACTGTTTCAAAAGCGCTGAGAGATAGTTATGAAATAAGTGCGGATACAAAAAAGCGGGTTATGGATCTGGCGCGGGAGCTGAATTATGAACCCAATCCTTATGCAGGCAGCTTACGCAGGTATAAGAGTAAGACCATAGCGGTAGTACTACCGGATATTATTAATAATTTCTTCATTTTTGCGATCAAGGGTATACAGGAAGCAGCTTATGCAAAAGGATACCATGTGCTCATCTATATCACAAATGAAAACCCGGGTTATGAAAAGGAGGTTGTACGACAGCTGACCAACGGAAGGGTGGATGGGCTTGTTATTTCTTTAACCAGCCCCATTGATGACACCGAACATATAAAGGCTTTAAAAGAGAAGGAGCTGCCCATTGTTTTTTTTGATCGTATAGTAGAAGGTTTTGATGATACGATAATTACAACCAATAATTATGAAAGCGCTTATAAGGGTACGGCTTACCTCATCCGGCAGGGCTGCAAACGAATAGCCCATTGCCAGGTATCCGACAAGATATCTATAGGCATCGACCGGCTGAACGGGTATAAAAGGGCACTGGAAGACGCAGGGATCGAACCGGATCCTGCGTGGGTACTTACAAGCAGAAAAGACCCTGCCTATGATATGCAGTTAATTGAACGCGCGCTTACGGGGAAGAATGCACCGGACGGGCTTTTTACTTCTGTAGAAACGCACGCGCTGATTACCTATGATATTTGCAGGAAACATAAAATTGATATTCCCAAAGAACTAAAGCTCCTCAGTTTTAGTAATCTCCCTACCGCCCACTTAATGAAACCTTCCCTGTCCACCATTACGCAGCCGGCCTATGAAATAGGACGCACCGCGGTGAGCCAACTCATTGCCGCGTTAGAAAAGCCTGCACGGTTTCAGCCTGCAACCATTCAGATGGACTCCGTTTTGATCGAACGGGAATCAACCGCACGATGAAGTTCATAAGGATGTACAGATGAGGAGGTCTGTATCAGTCTTATACCGGGCAGGCCTGCTTTTAATTAAGGCCGCCTTTACGTTCCGGCTCTTTTACTTCGGGCCAGTTCAGTTGCTGACCGTTGACAACCGGCATGATACGTTTGTCGCGATTCGTAAATTCAGGATCTTCTGATGCCATATATGCGAGCAGGGCAGTGAGGATCACGTTATTTTTTACTTCATCAAAAATGATCTTGTCATAAGTGTCTCTGTTGGTATGCCAGGTATAGCCACCATATCCCCAGCTCAGTGAACTTAAGGAAAATGCCGGAGCGCCTGCTGCTACAAAAGAGGCAAAATCTGAACCACCTGTGCCCGGTATACCGGGAAAGCTGGTCTGGATGTCCGAACTGATGTATTGAGGCACCGCATCGAGCCACCGGCCAATATAACTATACGAGTTTACAAAGCCCTGCCCGCTGATGTTGGCAATACGTCCGGTCCCA
>DASVMC010000268.1:0-10959 GCA_036384555.1 Niabella sp.
ATACCTGATCGGGATAGCAGAAAACGGCAAGGCAGCGGCTGATGAGGCATATAAGAACTTCAGGGTAAAAGGTTGGATTAATAATCCCGCGGCAGAAAATGATCAGCCTTTGATAACCATGTCATCACAGTTAAGTGGTGCCGGCTATGGCAATAACTCTTATGTAAAAGCTTCGCTGTCGTACCTGGCCTTAAAAGATTTTCTGGGCGATGGAACCTTTAAAAAAGCACTGCTGGGGTATGTAAATACCTGGAACGGGAAACATCCGACCCCGTGGGACTATTTTTACGCTTTTAATACAGCTACGGGTCAGGATTTGACCTGGTTTTGGAAAAACTGGTTTTTTAGTAATAATTATATTGATCTGAAAATAACGGATGTCCAGTATGGCAACAATAACACTACCATAACCCTTGAAAATGTAGGTGGTTTTGCTGTGCCATTCGATGTACAGGTACAGCCGGAAAATGGAAAGGAGAAAAAATACCACTACACACCTGATATCTGGAAAAAAGAAGATAAAAAAGTAACCTTTACCGTACCGAGCAGTGGTAAAATAAAAAGGGTGACTATTGACGGCGGTATTTTTATGGACGCCACACCGGACGATAATATATTTAAATTATGAAAGCGGAAGCAACAAAAGCGTTTCGGCAGGAATGGATCGAATACGTTTATGGATTACAGGATACTATTTGTAAATCCCTTGAGGCAGAGGATGGTAAAGCCCTGTTTAAGGAAGATGCCTGGCAGCGTGGTGAAAACGGAGGTGGCGGTCACTCCCGTATTATGGAAGAGGGAAACGTATTTGAAAAAGCAGGTGTGAATGTGTCCGTTGTTTACGGACATATAACAGAAAAGATGTGTAAGGTGCTGGAGCTTGATACTACCCAGGCGGCAACCGGTACCTGGTTTGCATGCGGTATCAGCCTGGTGTTACATCCTTATAATCCTTTTGTTCCTACCACACATGCCAACTGGCGCTATTTTGAAGCACATAATGAAGAAGGAAACGTGACCCGCCGCTGGTTTGGAGGCGGTGCAGATCTGACCCCTTACTATTTATTTGAGGAAGATGTGGTCCATTTTCACTCGACTTTAAAAAACGCGATGGATCCTTTTGGTGCGCACCTGTATCCGGTGTATAAAAAACAGTGCGATGCATATTTTACAAATACACACCGGGATCATGAAATGCGTGGAGTAGGCGGGGTCTTTTATGACCATCTTGAACTCAACGATGAAGAAGAAGCAAAAAGATTATTGGCTTTTCAAAAGGCAAACGGAAATGCTTTTTTGGACGCTTATCTGCCGATAGTAAAAAAAAGAAAAAATACTTCATTTGATCAGGAAAATAAAAAATGGCAGGAGATCAGGAGGGGCCGCTATGTAGAATTTAACCTGATCCATGACCGGGGAACGCTCTTTGGGTTAAAGACGAATGGTCGCACAGAGAGTATTTTAATGAGCCTGCCGCCAACTGTCCGGTTTGTATATAACTACGAACCGAAACCCGGAAGCCTGGAAGATCAGCTGCTGCAGGCCTGTAAACACCCGAGAGAGTGGGTTGATTTATGATGTCTGATATAATCTGCAGGCCGCATTACAGCGCAACGGTAAGAGCCAAATCTAACGCAGATCTTATTTATAAAGGTGAGAGCGTTTTAGAAGAGGCAGATGAAAGCCATTATTGGTTGGAAGTGGCTAAAGAAGCAGGATTAATGCAGGGAAAAGAAGGGAACCGCGACAAATCATAAATCAGAGATCAAAAAATCAGAAATAATAAAACTATGATTTTACAAAGACGAAACAGAATAGTAAGAAGATCCGCAGCTATAAGAACAATGGTAGCAGAAACCCGGCTACATCCGGATGATTTTATTTTGCCCGTTTTTATTACAGAAGGGAAAGAGGTAATGGAAGCTATCAGCTCCATGCCTGGTATTTTTCGCCGTTCTGTAGATAAAACTGCTGAAGAGGTAAAGGAATTATGGGAGATGGGGATTAAAAGTGTTTTACTGTTTGTTAAATGCGATGATTCTTTAAAGGATAATACAGGCAAGGAAAGCTGGAACCCGGCAGGTTTAATGCAGCGGGCCATCAAAGCAATTAAGGATGCGGTTCCTGAAATGGTAGTAATGACAGATGTGGCGTTGGACCCTTATTCAGAATACGGCCATGACGGGATTGTAGATGTAAAGAGCGGTTATATTTTAAACGATGAAACCGTGGAAGCGCTTACAAAGATGAGCCTTTCGCATGCTGCCGCAGGTGCCGATTTTATTGCACCCAGCGATATGATGGATGGCCGTATCGGGGTATTCAGAAAGGCCCTGGAAGAAAACAATTATTCCAATGTGGGTATTATGAGCTATTCTGCAAAATATGCCAGTTGTTTCTATGGGCCTTTCCGGGATGCGTTGGACAGCGCCCCGGGGTTTGGTGATAAGAAAACCTATCAGATGAATTACGCAAACCGTATTGAAGCGGTGAATGAAACATTACAGGATGTGGAAGAGGGTGCAGATATTGTAATGGTAAAACCGGCTATGGCGTACCTGGATATTATCCGGGAGATCAGGGATACGGTAACAATCCCGGTGAGCGCCTATCATGTAAGCGGGGAATATGCAATGATCAAAGCAGCGGCAGAAAAAGGATGGTTGGATGAAAATAAAGCTATCATAGAAAGTCTGACCGCTATTAAGCGGGCGGGCGCCAGCCTGATAGCTACCTATTTTGCTAAGGATGCGGTGCGGATATTGAACAGTTAATAGCGAGTGGTTAATAGTGAACAGGGAAGTAGTCAGCGAACGAAGTCGACACAAGAGCGTTCAAATCGTTTTCAAACTATTATCGGAATGACTTAAATCTTAACCGCAGAACGTTTTTTGCCTATTCCCTATTGACACTTTCCCACGCCCGGTACGTGTTCCCGCAATGGTTGAATAACAGGTATTTTGAATAAATGAGTCTTATTGAACCCTTGATTTGCATTTTTTACCATCTAGTATCATGAATTATCCTATCCATATTCCCGTCAATAAAAAGAA
The DNA here is from genome assembly GCA_036384555.1 of Niabella sp. Classification (GTDB taxonomy): domain Bacteria; phylum Bacteroidota; class Bacteroidia; order Chitinophagales; family Chitinophagaceae; genus Niabella. The sequence goes on from DASVMC010000268.1 coordinate 3,054, forward strand.
AACGATACGCAATTTCGCCGGTGCTATCCTGTTTGTATTGCTTGGCCTGCTTTTTATAGTAAAACCCTACGCCTTTATAAAAAGCGACGATCCCGCTGTCATCAGGAGCATAGGGTATATTTGCATTGCTTTTTTTGGGATTTGCGCAATATTTACAGGAAGGATGCTGGCTGCTAAAAAAGAAGGAATATGGATCAGCAAAGATGAGGTCAATGATCAATCAAGTGGTATCGCCGCAGGTAAAATTCTTTGGAAGGATGTTAAAAATATCCGTGTTGAGACGGTTGACGGCCAGCATTTCATCCTGTTGGAAGTTTCTAATCCTGAAGAATACATTCAGCAGCAGCAGAATCCGCTGAAAAAGCGGGCAATGGACATGAACTACCAGCTTTATAAAACGCCTATATGTATCACAGCCAATTTTATCACGATCAGTTTTGAGCAATTGCTGGAACTGTTACAGACCGGTTTTCAGCAGGCTGGTGGAAAATAGCCCCGTTTTCTCTATTTTTATAAAAATAAATACTGCATGCAAACGGCATCTAAGAGGGTCGTAAACGGATGGGCAATGTATGACTGGGCCAATTCTGTTTACAACCTGGTTATTACAACCACTTTTTTCCCGATTTATTTCTTAACGGTTACCGGTAATGAATCTGCCGATCATAAAGTACATTTTCTGGGAAGGCAATTTGTCAATTCTTCCCTGTATGATTATGTTATTTCCGTTGCGTATTTGTTTATTGCACTGTTATACCCGGTACTGACTTCCATTGCAGATACCCGTGGCAGCAAAAAAGCATTTATGCAGTTCTTTTGCTACATGGGTGCTATCGGTTGTACAGTGTTGTTCTTTTTTACAAAAGATACATTGGGCCTGGGGATCATTTGTTTTATGCTGGCCGCAATGGGTTTTGTAGGCAGCCTGGTTTTTTATAATGCCTTTTTGCCGGAAATTGCAGCCCCGGAAGATCAGGACCGCATAAGTGCCCGGGGGTTTTCTTTTGGTTATATAGGAAGTGTGATTATGCAGCTTATTGGCTTTGCCTTGGTCATGCTGCTGCCCGATACCGGTTTTGCAACCCGGCTTACCTTTTTGTTAGTGGGGATCTGGTGGTTTGGCTTTGCCCAAATTACGTTTGCACGGTTGCCTAAAGAAAAAAAGCCCGTTGTAAAAAAAGGCAATGTGCTGAAGGATGGTTTTACAGAAATGGGAAAAGTATATAGCGAGGTTAAGAAAATGCCGGTATTAAAACGGTTTCTCCGGGGCTTCTTCTTTTATAGCATGGGGGTACAAACGGTAATGCTGGCAGCTACTTTATTCGGCAGCAAATTGTTAAAACTTCCTGATGATCGTTTAATTATTTCTGTCGTGATGATTCAGCTGGTGGCTATTTTGGGCGCCTGGTATATGTCGAGACTCTCCGCCCGGTATGGAAATATTGTGGTGTTAATGGGTGTCGTGGTTTTCTGGGTGCTCATTTGTATTGCTGCTTATTTTACCGCTATGGCGGCTGAGGCAGGCACTAATGCTGAATACCTGTTTTATGCCCTGGCGGTAGCAGTGGGCCTGGTTATGGGTGGAATACAATCGCTCAGCAGGTCAACTTATTCCAAGTTAATGCCGGATACAAAGGAAACCGCCTCTTTTTTCAGTTATTATGATTGCACGGAAAAACTGGCGATTGTTATTGGTATTTTTATATTCGGGTTTATTGAAGAGTTAACCGGCAGCATGAAAAACTCTGTTTTATCGCTGATCGTTTTTTTTGCAATAGGCTTTGCCTGGCTTTACGCTGCGTTGGTAAAGCAAAAAAGCGGTGGCTATAAACAGTCTGTTAGCCAAGGGTAATTGCCGGTTACTGAAAACGGATCCGGGTCCTCTTAAATTTCAACTATATGACGAACCTGTACACTATTAATTGCGGGCATTTTAAACTGGATGGCGGTGCTATGTTTGGCGTGGTACCCAAAAGCATCTGGAATGAATTAAACCCGGCTGATGCCAACAATATGTGCAACTGGGCTACACGCAGTTTATTAATTGAGGCGGACGGCCGGTTAATACTGGTGGATTGCGGCATGGGCGATAAACAAAGTGAAAAGTTTTTCGGGTATTATTACTTAAATGGCAATGATAATCTGGATAAATCCCTTGCAGCTTACGGGTTTCACCGGGAGGACATTACGGATGTTTTTTTAACCCACCTGCATTTTGATCATTGCGGAGGTGCCATTAAAAGGGAGGGGGAGCGCCTGGTACCGGCTTTTAAGCATGCCCGTTACTGGAGCAATGAAGCGCACTGGGATTGGGCCATACACCCCAACCCAAGGGAAAAGGCTTCCTTTCTCAAAGAGAACATACTTCCCATACAGGAAAGCGGGATGCTGCATTTTATAACTGGCAGAACTGACCAGGCTGCTGACCTGGCAACGGCCCCTTTCTTCAGTGGGTTTGATATCCGCTTTGCCAATGGCCATACAGATGCTATGATGCTGCCGCAATTGCAGTATAAGGGAAAGACCATCGTATTTATGGCCGATCTGCTACCATCTCCGGGGCATATTCCCCTGCCGTATGTAATGGCTTATGATACCCGCCCGCTGATAACCATGACGGAAAAAGAAGCGTTTCTGCGGGAAGCGCTGGAAAAAGAATATATCCTGTTTTTTGAACACGACCCCTATATTGAATGCTGCACACTTAAAGAAACGCCAAGAGGAATACGGGCTGATCAGTTCTTTAAGCTGAGTGATCTGTAGAAAGTCAAATCAGCGTCTGGTAACTGGCCTCATGTCTCATTGCTGATGCCTCAATTCTTCCTGATCAATGAGGTCATAGGACTTTTCAGGTTATCGAAACTGGTCATCTCAATCTTCACTTTTCCTACAATTATAGGACTTTCCACACGTACCGGTACTTTGTTTGCGTCATCTGAAATCCATACGGTCATTTTTTCGCCGCCTTCAAAAATGGTTCCTTTAATGGTGAGCGGCTTCAATTTGATGGTTTTAAACTTCCCGTATTTTGTAGTAATGGTCTCTTTACCCATATACCGGATATACATGTTATAGATCTCATTATCCAGGAACAGGTTAAAAGCAATACGATCTCCAGGTTTTAGGGCATTGTAATCAATATTCCGTGCATAAAAAACAGAGCTGACAACATCCTGTACACAGGAAGGGATTTTGAACACGCCCTCGCTGCTTATTGCTGTACTGGCTGATTTATTAAAACTTACGTTCTGGTATTTCTTATAACCCCCTTCGCTGATATTCCGGATAAATTTAATGGGTTGCATGGTCTCCACATCAACATAAGTTTCATAAACGTCATTTACCTTATAGGCCCATTCATAGGAAGATAGCGTACGGCCGTCACCCTTAATATGATAAACAGACCGGCCATTTAACTTTTCAAGTGTAGTTGCAAAAGACCCTGTGCCGGCTGGCACAAAAACGCCCCCCACACTATAACCAACCGTGAAACCTACTTTTTCACCGGGTTGAAAAGCCGTATTGGGTATGGTGCAGCCGCTTCCCTGTATGGTTATGGCAGCGGGTACAGGGTCCGGCGTTTTTTTACCGGCAGCAAACAGCATAAAAAGCGGAGCCAGAAATAAACTAAGCGTTTTCATTTTTGCTTTTAAATATTTTTTTAATTCCCAAAACAAGCACGCTGCCTATCAGCGCGGGTATGATCATGTTAATCAGCCAAATACCTATCGAAGTTAAGCTAATCCCCAATTGGTTATTGCTAAATAATCCTAATACTGTTAAGCTGACCTTACCTCTCACGCTCAGGTCAGTAAAAATAGCAATAGTGGGAATGATAGCCAGGATAAGGAATAACACACTCACCCCCATCCACGCCTGCCAGAAGCTTATGTTCACTTCAAATAGCTTAAACAGCAAATAATACTGCACAATAAAGATAAAGAACCGTGTTACTGATAAAGACAATAATTGTACAAGTATCGTTGCATTAAAATGCTCAAGCGCTTCAATTGACCAGGAAAACTTCCTGCTGGCAGGGATCCGGTCAATCCATTGTACCATCCAGGAAACCCGGAAATAAAAGAACAATAATAGTGCCGTTGCAAGTCCTGTACCATAAAGTACTGTATCAAACCAGACCGGGGAGATCATTCCGGAAACAATAAGGGCATCCTGCAGAAAATACAGCGCTATTAATCCCATTACCAGGGAAATAAGCAGCTGGCTGAGATTGCTGATTACTGTAATGGTGGCTGCTTTTATTCGTTTTCCTTCATCAATATATAAGATTCTGCCTACATAGTCCCCAACACTGTTAGGGGTAGACACAGAGAACGATACACCGGATAATACTGCTTTAAAAGCGCGTATGAGGGATATTTTTTGTACATCCTTTATTGCCAGCCGCCATTTATAAGCCTCTGTCAGCCAGTTAAGCAGCATCAACAGCACCACAATGATAAAAGAGACAACCTTGGTGCTGCTAAAGGAGCCTTTGATCTGTATCCAGGATGCAGACAGGTCCTCCTGGTTGCGCACCTGGTTATAAATAGACCAGCAAAGCCATAGAAACAACAGAGGTCCCAGAAAATAATTGAAGAATATTTTGATATTTTTGTTGATCTTCATAGAATCTGAGGTAAAATTAACATCCAGTTTGCAAACAACCGCCAAAATAATATTAGGTATTGACCCCGGCACCCTGATTATGGGCTACAGCATCATTGAATGCAGTAATAATAAAGTGTACCTGCACGAAATGCATGCCATAAAGTTCTCGACCCGGCTGGATCATTATGAACGGCTGAGCCAGATACATGAACGAGTGACTGCATTAATCCGTCAGTATCATCCTAATGAATTTGCTATTGAAGCGCCCTTTTTTGGGAAAAACGTACAAAGTATGTTAAAGCTGGGACGGGCTCAGGGCGTAGCTATTGCTGCGGCCATGCAGTCCAATATACCCGTTACCGAATATTCCCCGCGTAAAATAAAACAATCTGTTACCGGAAATGGAAATGCGGGTAAGGCCCAGGTGTGGAAAATGTTACAGCAGATCCTGTCGCTAACAGAAGAACCTCAGTATTTTGATGCCACCGATGCGTTGGCCGTGGCCCTTTGTCATCACTACCAGATCAGCAGTCCTGTAAAAATGACCGCAGGATTTAAGAACTGGGAAGATTTTTTAAAGAAAAATCCGGGACGGGTAAAATAATAAAGCATTTCGTTTTAGTGTCCAGGTATGACGCAGGGTAATGCCAGGATCATCCAAAACAGATAAAATCCTGTTTCATATCCTCCAAATACTGATTGCTGCTTTCTAAAGGGATATGAACGGGATAGTTTAGCTGAAAATTTTTTTATGAGAAAAGAAATAGTGATCGTAATTGTCACGGGAATAATTATTTTCCTAAACAATAGGGTAAATTCCCAAAAAAATATCCATTTTCCCGCCGAGCTTAATTATAAACAAACACAAACCGGCGGAAGCGTAACCGCTTTTGATAAAACCGGTAAATCCTTATTCCGGGTATCAGTTTTACCGGCAGACACAAACACTACCTATTATTATCCGCTGAATCAGGCAGAAGAACAAAAGAACTTCAGCTATTTCACCAATGCGCAATATTTTAACCTGTCTTTTTCTGTAACATCTTCAATAGCCGTTTCTAATATGCGATACCGCATTTTGCGGGGAAATGCGTCCGATTCAACACAATGGAATCCGGTTAACGGAAGAATGGTAAAGCAAAATGAGCCTGACGGAACTTTTACAACGAATATTTTCATGGACCCGGTTATTTGTAATAACGAGGTTGTTACGATTCAGTTGTATAACATGAAAGATCCGGAAAATATACTGACCCAGATTGTTAGTACAAAAGTTATTGAAAAGCCTTCGGTTTTTGGCGTATACGAAGAACGGTTTGAACGAAAAGAAACGGCCGGAGACGGATCCTTTGTTGCATCGGTTTCCGGCGCAACGATTGGACTGCGATATATTACGCTTTACAAAAAGGAACAGGATCAGAAGGCGGAGATAACAAGTGGTAATCTGATTCTGATCACTAATAATACTCCCCTGATTTTTCAAACATATATTATCCGCGATATACGGGGACAGGTGGATACTATTGCTATTAAGACGAATTGGGTAAAATTCAAGCCTGTTTCCGGGTTTTTTGATCATCTTTTTGAGACGGGTGCGATCAACTGGAGTAAAGGGGATGCCTATTACACTTCGCTCCCGATTGAATTTATTACTACCGTAGGAACCTATAAAATACTTGTGGTTCCCGGGTTTCTGCGATCCGCGGGCTCCAATAAATTAGTCCGCTCCTTTCCTGATAAGGAGGCAACAATCGAATACAGTGTACATCCTCCGGAGAATACTTTTTTAGATATATTGCTACTATTAAGCGTGCTGGGTATTTTAGCGCTTCCCATAATAGCCTATATACTGATTAAAAAGAACCGGCAAAAAAAGAAATTACAAAAACAGGAGCAACTGACCAGAGAAGCACGGCTTAAGCTGGAGTCCATCCGTGCTCAGCTCAACCCCCATTTTGTGTACAACGCTTTATCCGGCATCCAGAATCTTTTGCATAAGCAGGATAACAGGGCTGCGGACAATTATCTCACAAAATTTTCAAGGCTTTCAAGAAAAGTGCTGGAGAATGCGGAAAAAGACCTGATCCCTATAGAAGAAGAAATAGGACTGTTAGATGATTACCTGCAAATGGAGCAGATGCGTTTTGGGTTTGGCTATGCTATCAAAATAGATGAAGCGATTGATAAAGTAAATACTGAGATTCCTGTGATGCTGGTACAGCCGTTTGTGGAAAATGCAGTAAAGCATGCAATGCCTTTTGCCGGTAAGAATGGTTACATCTGCATCAATTTTAAAAAAGAACTGAATAGCCTGCTCATTGCTGTGAAGGATAACGGGAAGGGGTTTGATACAAAAGGCGCAAGTGGAAAAGGGTCTGTTTTATCAAAAAACCGGATATCTTTATTGAATGAAGTGTACACAATTACACCTGTTAGATTAAAAACAACATCGGACAGCAATGGAACCGGCGTCTTGATTACGTTAAACGATTGGCTGGCATGAAAGCGATCATTATTGATGATGAAGTACATAATATTGAGAACCTGCAGGGAATGTTGCTCCGCGGGTTCCCGGAAATTACAATAGCAGGTACCGCAGCTACAGTGGAGGCAGCAAAGCGTTTAGTAGAAATGCTGCAGCCGGATCTTGTTTTTCTTGATATTCAGATGGGGACAGAAACCGGGTTTGATCTTTTGCGGAAAATTGCTGAAAGAAGTTTTGAGGTCATATTTGTTACAGCCTATGATAAATATGGAATCCAGGCTATAAAGTTTGCTGCTCTGGATTATATATTAAAGCCCATTGATGAAGGAGAATTACGGACAGCGATCAACAGGGCAAAGGAAAAGTGGACCAGAAAACAGAATGATCATCAGCTTGATTTTCTGGTTAGCCACCTGAAAAGATCCGGTAATCTTCCTTCAAAAATAGCACTTCCCCTGTTTCAGGAAACCCGGTATGTAGCAATAAATAGCATCGTACGTTGCGAGGCGCAGAATACATATGTATATTTTTACCTGGAGAATGGAGAAAGGATCCTTATATCCCGCCCGTTAAAAGAATACGACGAATTATTAGCGCCGTTTCATTTTATCCGCAGTCATCAGACGCACCTGGTCAATCCGGTATTTATAAAAAGCCTGCTGAAAGAGGACGGCGGCTGTTTACTGCTAACCAATGGAGAAAAAATACCGGTATCCAAGGCCAGGAGAGATCCGGTAAAACGGGCGCTGGCAGGATAACAAATAGCATTGTGACGGGAGCGGACTCAACGGCCTTCAGGAACATTCCGTA
>DASVMC010000269.1:0-3311 GCA_036384555.1 Niabella sp.
TGGGCTTTTGTATCGATTACCTGATACTGGCTTTTGCACACAACTATTCCCTTTTAATGATCGGCCGTATCCTTTCCGGCATAACGGGCGCCAGCTTTACTGCGGCAACTGCCTATATCGCCGACATCAGCACTAAGGAAACCCGCACCAAAAATTTCGGATTGATAGGAGCTGCCTTCGGACTCGGATTTATTATCGGCCCCGCGCTTGGTGGATTGCTTTCCGTTTGGGGATTAAGAGCTCCTTTTTTTGCCGCAGCTATTCTGTGCTTTATTAACTTTCTTTACGGTTATTTTGTATTACCGGAGTCCCTGCAACCTGAAAACCGCAGGCCTTTTGACTGGAAAAAAGCCAACCCGGCCGGCGCGCTCCTGCACATTAAAAATTACCCCTCCATTGCGGGCCTGGTACTTTGCTTTACCCTTATTTACCTGGCCGGTCATGCCGTGCAAAGCAACTGGAATTATTTTACCATGTACCGTTTTAAATGGACCGAACGCCAGGTGGGTATTTCCCTGGCTATAGTGGGGGTACTGGTGGGGCTGGTGCAGGGAGGACTGGTGCGATTTACCACCCCCAGGCTCGGCAACAACCGTTCCGTATACCTGGGCCTCCTTTTATACACAATTGGTCTTTTGCTGTTTGCGTTTGCCACCCAAAGCTGGATGATGTACGCATTCCTGGTACCTTATTGTCTTGGAGGTATTTCGAACCCTGCTTTACAGTCTATTATTACCCAACATGTGCCGTCCAATGAACAGGGACAGCTGCAGGGAGGCCTGACCAGCTTAATGAGCCTTACTTCTATATTTGGTCCGCTGATAATGACCAATCTTTTCTTTTATACCTCCAAAAAGGGAACTCCGTTCTATTTTCCGGGAGCGCCATTCCTCCTGGGTGCACTATTAATGCTTGGCAGCACCCTTGTTGCTTACTCTTTCCTGAGAAAGGAGCAATTGGTTGCACATAAATAAGCTGATGCTGCAAAAGGCCTGCCAGACGGGCTGGTAAAACCATCTGTTCAAACGACCGGGGATCTCACTGCCGGTTTTTATGACAGGACGGGTCAAAACTACTTTGAAGCCCGGCCGTTCCCTGTCTGAGGCATGCTGCGCGCCCCGGATGCTCCTACAAAAATCAAAGGCAGTTCCTTATTTATCCCCGGGAAACGCTATACCCAGGAAAAAAGTTCTAATTGTTTGGGAAGACTTAACATTTTTTTGCGCAGACAACCTGTAACAAATGATACAGTGCAGCGACTTATATATACAAACACGTTTAATGAGACCAACCGGAACCAATAATAGCACAAGTGAGCATAGCATACAAGAACTTATGGTTTTTTACCCGGGGAAATCCGCCATTCACCCCATTTCTCCCGTAATCCGCCACAAACCCTTTGGCACAGGCTGCAAACCCACACTATTTTTGAGTCAACAAAGCAATTAAATAACTAAAATAAAACTTTAAAAAATGAAACTCTTTATTCTCACCGCCGCTCTTTTGTTTGGATTAAATGCTATGGCAACCACGGCATCCCCAACCGTAAATGAAAAAGTATTAAAAACCTTTAACGAGGTATTTACCAATGCCCAGGATGTACAATGGAGTACAACTGCTGAATACAGCGAGGCCAGCTTCAGTGCCGGTTCCGTTACTTCCCGCGCTACGTTTGACAATAACGGCAAGCTGATCCGCACCATTCGCTACTATAAAGAAAACAATCTTCCCACTAATGTGCGTTATGAAATAAAGAATGAATACAAAGGGAAAGAAATTTATGGTGTAACTGAAGTTTCAACCGCAAACGCTACTACTTACCATGTTATTATCCGCGACAGCAAGCATCTTTATAAGATAGTGGCAGATAATAACGGTACCATTACGCAGATCGCAAAATTTAAAAGAGGCGATATTTAAATCGCTGTCCTTTCAGGCAAAACATTTTCTCATATATATTCATGGAGCGGAACATTCTTGTCTGCTCCCTTTTTATTTTATAACAAAGGGGATTTTAGCCAGCTGCTCATCCCAGGCTACCAAAAGGTCAGCGCCCTGGTCGGTTCGTCTGAATACCATTGTAAAATATTCAGCCCGGGGATTCCCCTGGGTTACGGGAACGGTTACTCTTTGCAGATCTTTTGTACTGTCCTGCTTAAGCCCCCAATCGTCTAGGCTGCTGTTCAGGACAAAGGTCCAGCTTTTTTCATGCGGAATGGCGTATAAAGTATACCGTCCGGGTTCGATCTTTTTATTGTCCAGAAATATGGGGTGAAACACATCCAGCTCCGTAGCTTCGTTAGCGCCCAGCCGCCAGGGCTCATCATATTTTAACACCCCGCCAAACAGGGAGCGGCCCTGCAAATGCGGGCGGCTGTAAATAACCCGCATTACCGGGGGGGTAGTTATTTTGCCTGCCAGTTTTCTCAATGAGTAATGAACGGGAAAATAACTCATATCCATCGGCGAAATATCTACCGGCTCATAGGGATTTCCGCTGCCTGCCGGCAACTGCTGTTGAATAATGCCGTCCTGCAGCTGCTGTTCTCCTTTACGATCCGGCTGCCGGTTACAGGCCATAAGGAGCCACACAGCAAGCAACAGGAATATACCTCCCTTAAAATAATTCATCAATAATGATTAAAAGTTAACAGGCAGGGATGCTTTCTTCTGATCCCATTCCGCAACCAAGTTAACTTTGGTTCCGCTTTTTTCAAAATTAATTGTAAACGATTCAACCGGCTCTTTTACTTCCTCTGCAGGAACGGTAATACGCACCACATCTTTGGATACATCATAGTTAAACGCTCCCCAGGCGTCTGTATCCCTGTTAATAATAAATGTCCATTCTTTTTCATTGGGAATACAATACAAAGTATACCTGCCCTGAGGGATCTTTTTTCCATTAATGGCAACGGGGGTAAAAAAATCGATCTCTGTGGCTTCATTGGCTCCCAACCGCCACACTTTGCCGTAAGGAACAATATCAGAACCAAAGATTTTCCGGTTGTTTTTGGCCGGCCGGCTATAAATGATCCGCATGCGTAAGGGCTCGCCCAAACCCCTTATTTTTTTAGAAGGGTAATCGACCGGGTAATAGATCTGGTCCATAGGGGATTTATCAACCGGTATCCAGGACTGGCTTTTTGCAGAAAAATTAAGTGCTGTAAGCACAAAGATCATTAATAGGTACTTCCTCATTTTATGCTGTTTTTTTCAAAAGTTCAATTAATTGTTGTTCTGCAAAAGGCTTCAGGTCTTTCCAGAAAAGACGGTATTGTTGCTGTAAAAGTTCGCTGTGGCTCATAAAT
>DASVMC010000270.1:0-2553 GCA_036384555.1 Niabella sp.
TGGCTGGTAAACGGATCAATAATATAAATGCCGGACTGCGTAGCCACCCAATATTCGTGTGCTCCGGTTTTGAGGATGTCCATAACGGTGATATCCGTTTTATCCGGGTTGTAGGTGATCAGGTTTTTATAGGTTCCGGTACGGGTATCCAGCAATTTTAAACCTTCATTAGAAGTTCCCACTAATGCCAACCCGTTTCCTGCTTCGCAAATGGATTGTATCCATTTGGAAACCGGGTGGGCCGACTGGCTGAAAAGATCATAGGTTTTGTCGAAGCTGTTGCGTGCGGGATTATACTGCGCAATGATACCGGCTGAAGTGGTGATCCATAAACTGCCATCACTGAACCGGGCAAACGAGGTAACCTCTTTCTGAAAGGAATAGGTGTGGAGTTGCCGGGTTTTTATATTATAACTGTACAGAACATACAGCGTAATATAATACACCTCATCCCCGATCACTTTTACGGATTGAACAGCGCCGTTGCCGGCGGGTTTGAAGGGCACAAACCGTTCTGTAAGTTCATCAAAAATATAAAGCCCTTTTTCCGTACCCACCCATATCTTTTTATCATCTGCTTCTGACAAGCTGATGATGGCATTACTGCCGATAGTATGCTGGTCAGATGGATCATTCCTGAATATTTTATAGGATAACCCGTCAAACCGGTTCAGGCCATCCCGGGTTCCAAACCACATAAAGCCCAGTTTATCCTGCATCATGCACAATACGGCATTATTGGACAATCCGTCTTCTACCTGGTAATGAGTAAAATACCAGGATTGTGAGACTGCATTGAACATTCCACAAAATGATAGGAACAAAAAAAGCAATAATCGTTTCCTCATATGACGTATGCCGGGTAAATGATGCAACAAAGTAATTGAATTAACGCCAATAGTTGTACACAGTCTGTACGGAAGAAGGAAGAATGAGACAAAAAAGGAGATATTTGAAACAAAAACAGGCGGATTTCTTTTAATCTATTTCCAATATTGCAATCGGTATTTTTCAAAGAAAACGATTGTTCCATAACTTAAATCGATTGCTATGATTAAAATGGGCAGCTATTACAAAACATTATCTGATGAGGAGCTTTTTTCACTTTTGAAGAAGGGGGATAACAAAGCTTTTGATGAGATTTATCAGCGCTACCGGATGGTATTAAAGTCGCTGGCTGAAAAAATGCTGGAATCGACGCAGGTGGCGGAGGATATTGTACAGGAAATTTTTCTGAACCTGTACTGCAGGAAAGAACAGATAGACATTAAGGTTTCCCTGAAGTATTATCTTTTTAAAGCGATCAAATTCAAAATACTGAATGAGTTCCGGTCATCGGGTATAAGAAATGCCTACCGCCGGCATCTTTTTTTTCAGGGCCAGCTGCTTTCTTCAGAAAACAGCCAGTTTGATTGCGAGGCAAAGGACCTTAACACCAACATCCAGCTTTCAATAAACGCGCTGCCTGATAAATGTAAAACCGCTTTCCTGCTGAGCCGCAGCGAAGATCTATCGTATAAAGATATTTCCGGCTACATGGGCATATCCGTGAGCACTGTGGAAAAGCACATCAGCAAGGCGCTGCGGCTTTTGAAATCGAATTTACTGATCGCTGATTTTTCAATTAACTAATTATGTTCCTGTATCATAGAAAGCGTGTTATTGGTGTGCTTTGTTTTGTGCTGTTTGGTATGATTACGTATGCGCAAAAAAAACAACTGGTCGATTATGTGAGCACCCTGCAGGGAACCAATTCCAGCTGGGACCTGTCTTATGGAAATGTGTACCCAACCATAGCGCTGCCATTCCCGGTTCATTCCTGGTCGCCGCAGACCGGTAAAAACGGCGACGGCTGGAAGTATACCTATAAGGCCACGAGCATAAGGGGGTTTCAGCAGGTGCACCAGTGCAGCCCCTGGATGGGTGATTACGGTGTTTTTTCGCTGATGCCGGTTTTGGGCAACCTGAAAGTAAATGAAGAAGAACGCGCGGCATCCTTCCGCCATGAAAATGAAATAGCCCAGCCGTCTTACTATAAAGTGCGGTTTGATAACGGGATTGTATCCGAGATCGCCCCTACAGAACGGGCGGCCTGGATGCGTTTTTCTTTTCCAAAAGGAGGCGATGCGTTTATGGTGTTTGACGGGTATACAAAATTCTCTTCGGTTACTATTTTGCCGGAACAGAAAAAGCTGATCGGCTATGTAACCAATGGCACCTTTATTCCAAAAGAATTTAAGAACTATTTTGTGATCGAGTTTGATCAGCCTTTTGCCGGTTATGGTACCTGGGGTAACGAGGGGAAAACAATAGCCGAAAAGAACAGTGCCGCCTCCGGGGAAAAACAAGGGGCCTTTATCCGGTTTAAACCAGGCGCGGTGGTGCAGGTGCGGGTCAGCTCATCTTATATCAGCGCGGAACAGGCCGCATTGAATTTAAAGCAGGAGCTGGGAGGTTTCCGGAAATTTGAAGAAGCACGGCAGGCAGCAGATAAAACATGGAATACCTTACTGGGCCGGATGAAGGTAGAGGGAGGTTCTGAGGCAGATAAAG
>DASVMC010000271.1:0-5324 GCA_036384555.1 Niabella sp.
ATATTTTACCGCTCAGATTACGATACAAACCGTATATTTGGGTATTAATTTTTAATTATCATGGCAAATTTTCAATTGTTGGGTGCTTTGGGTACAAATGAGATCATTATCATTATGGTTATTGTGCTGTTGTTATTCGGAGGTCGTAAAATTCCTGAGCTGATGAGAGGACTGGGAAAAGGTGTTCGCGAATTCAATGACGCAAAAGATAATGTAAAAAGAGAGATCGAAGAGAGCGCCAATAACATCAACGCTGAGCCCAAAAGACCAGCCGCTTCCTCTTCCACTCCAGAATAAGACCCGGTTTCAATATCTGTATCTGACTACAAAAGCTATTTTCTTTTGCAGGATTTCATTTCTATTTCCGATTACCACGAACAGCTGAAAAACGGGGTTACCACCTGCAAAGCTACTGTTACGGAATACCTGGAAAAAATAAAGACGCACAGGCATCTTAACGCGTTTATTGAAGTATATGAGCAGGAAGCGCTGGAAAGAGCTGCAGCGCTGGATGCGCTCCCGTTCCCGGCAGGCAGACTGCATGGTGTGGTAATGACCCTTAAAGATGTGCTTTGCCATAAAGGGCACCGGCTCTCCGCCGCTTCAAAAATTTTAGAAGATTTTACTGCCGTTTTTTCTGCCACTGCTGTTGAACGACTGCTGGCAGAAGGAGCCATTATTATCGGACGGGTGAATTGTGACGAGTTCGCAATGGGTTCTACCAATGAAAACTCTGTCTATGGTAAAGTACTCAATGCTGCTGATGAAAGCCGCATCCCCGGTGGCTCTTCCGGAGGTTCTGCTGTTTCGGTTCAGGCCGGCCTGTGTATGGTTTCCCTGGGAAGCGATACGGGTGGTTCCGTACGGCAACCGGCCGATTTTTGCGGTATTGTAGGGCTGAAGCCTACTTATGGAAGGATTTCCCGCTACGGGTTGATTGCTTATGCCTCTTCCTTTGATCAGATCGGCATTTTTGCTAAAACTATTCCTGATACGGCTTTAGTGCTGGAAGTCATTTCCGGTGCCGATGATTTTGACAGTACGGTTTCAAATGAGCCCGTACCTGCTTATTCCGGTGCATTAGCCACTACTACGGAGCGCCCCTACCGGATCGCTTATTTTCCTGAAGCCCTGGACCATGAAAGCCTGGATCCGGAAATACGCCAGGCAATAAAAGACCAGTTAGCCGGTTGGGAGACCGAGGGTCACACAGTAGCTCCGGTACATTTTGATCTGCTGGACTATATTGTGCCTACTTATTACGTGCTGACCACAGCAGAAGCCTCTTCTAATCTTTCCAGGTATGATGGTGTAAAATACGGTTATCGCTCTACGGATACCCGGCTGGAACTGGATGATTTTTATAAAACGAACCGATCAGAAGGATTTGGGAAAGAAGTAAAGCGCCGTATATTGCTGGGGAATTTTGTCCTCAGCTCCGGTTATTATGATGCTTATTTTACCCAGGCTCAGAAAGTAAGGAGAATTTTAACAAATAGTTTACAGTTGATTTTCAAGAGCTTCGATTTTATCTGCCTGCCGGTGGCTCCCTCTGTTGCCTTCAAAATCGGCGAAAAAACCGAAGACCCCATAGCCATGTACATAGCTGACATTTATACGGTTATGGCAAATCTTGCCGGTATTCCGGCCATTGCGCTCCCCCGGTTCACACATACTGCCCTCCGCATGCCCTTTGGCTTACAACTGATGGCGGCTCCCTTTAATGAAGTATCTTTGCTCCATTTCAGCAACAATATTTTGGGTAAATAAGCGTTCTCTTAATTCTACTATCCATGCTGCGTTTTTAAAAAAACCCTTTTTATTAAAACACAACAGATATAATGACGGGAAAAAAGTTGACTTCATTTATAAAAGGAGCTCTTGCCCTTGCTGCAACCATTGCTGTTACGGGCGTTGCTGCCCAGTTGAGCCCCATCAAAGAAACAGCTGCTGCGCCTGAAGCTGCCAATACCCCAACAGTGGTAAAAGCAGATCCGAAAGAAGGCTTTAAAGATCTTTTTGAAAATACAGCGCTTAAAAGCGCCAGCTTTAACGGGATCAAAACAGAGCACCTGAACCCCAAAGCGATCAGCTTTGTAAAAGATTATATTGATAAAAACGCACGTGAACTGCGCGAACTGAAATCCTGGGCCCGGCCTTATTTTGATATGATGGACGATATCCTGACTCAAAACGGCATTCCCAAGCAATTAAAGTACCTGGCAGTTATAGAATCGCATTTAAGATCCAACCTGGTTTCCTGGGCCGGCGCTGTGGGTCCCTGGCAGTTTATGCCGGAAACGGCACGTACGCTGGGGCTTACTGTTGCCAGAGGCCGCGATGAACGGACCGATTATTTAAAAAGCACAAGAGCGGCCAGTAAGTACCTCACTTATCTTTTTAATCTCTACAAAGATTGGCTGCTGGTGGTGGCTGCCTATAACTGCGGCCCCGGCCGTGTAAATGCGGCTATCAATAAGGCCGGCAGCAACGATTTCTGGGATCTTCAGTATTACCTGCCCGCAGAAAGCAGGAACCACGTAAAAAAATTCATTGCCACCCATTATATAATGGAAGGCCAGGGCGGCGTTACCACAGTATCAAGAGAACAGGCCCTGACCATGATGCAAACGGTTAAAGACGAAGCGACCCAGCAAAATGTAAAAATGCAGACCATCAGCGGCAGGTATAATTCCAAAGCAATTGCCAAGTACCTGGATATGGCGCTGGCTGATTTCGACAAATTGAATCCAAGCCTGGATAAAGTGCTGGCCGCTAACAGCACCTATCAGCTAAAACTCCCTGAGGACAAAATGCAGACATTTCTTTCGAAGAAAAATGATATGCTGAATGAGTCTATCCAAATGCTGATCAATCCTGAATACCGGTAATACTGTCCGGAAAGACCTCTCTTTTCTTTATATACCACCGCGCCCGGCTCAAAGATAGCCGCCCCTGTGTGGTACCAGGTATGCTTATTTTGAAGAATCTGTGGCAGGCAAAACCCAAACCGGAGCACCGTTATTTTTCCTTTTCCAAACATTAACAAAACCGAACAGTAAAATTTAATAATTTACAGGGCATCAACAATACTGCATGGTTGCAATTTCAAACCTTGTAAAAAAATATGGGCAGCAGGTAATATTAACGATTCCTTCTTTTCAGTTAGCAAAAGGTATTTACTGGGTAAAAGGAGCCAACGGTTCCGGGAAGACCACTCTTTTAAAAATACTTTCTGGATTAATACCGTTTGAGGGATCTGTTTCTGTTGACGCTGTTTCGCAAAAGCAAGATCCGCTCCGTTACCGGCAACTGATCAGTTGGGCCGAAGCGGAGCCCCTGTATCCCGATTTCCTGACAGGGGATGAACTGTTACGTCTTTACCAGCAGGTAAGGAAAGTTCCCGGCAGTGAAATGAGCCGGCTTACCCGGCTTTTCTCCATCACCTCCTTTACACACAGCAAAATTGCCACGTATTCAGCAGGTATGTTAAAGAAATTATCCCTTACCCTCTCGTTTATCGGCGATACCCGGCTGATCTTATTAGATGAACCGTTTATTACACTAGACGCAGCAGCCTGTAAACAATTAGGCGCTTATATTGCTGCCAGGTATAATGAAAATAATACTTCCTTTATCATGAGCTCCCATCAGGATCCCCGTGATTTCCTGGATGCATTTACAACGCTGTCTATTCAAAACCAAACCCTGTCCAGGTGAGCCCGGTTTCAAATGTATTCTATAAATCCTTTGTGCGGCCTTTTTACAGGGAGAACGCAGGCACTTTTGTATTTGTGTTCACAATGTTCTTTTTCATTGTCGGAACGGTTGACGGCGCAGGGCTTTTTAAATATCACTACACTTTAATAAAAGGGATATTACATATAAAGCTGTTTTTAGCAGGCATGCTGTTATTATGGAGCTTTTATGTAAGAAAATGCGCTTTGTTCCTCCTTTATTGCCTGCAGCAGCCGGCATACGGGATCTTCTCTGTTTTTAAAAATATCCCGAAACAAAAGCAATACCGGCTATTTTTTATTACCGATCTGCTCCTGCTGTTACCGATGCTCTTTTATGCGCTGCTGGTTATAGTAGAAGGTATTTATCTGGATACCTGGTTCCCGGTAATCCTTCTTATTACGTTTCTGCTATCCGTCTGTCTTTTATGCCCTTACCTGCATGTACGGTTCCTGAACAGTTCCCGCAACAAAACAGCCGGTCCTGCAAGCCGCCTGTTCAGGAATCGTGTTGTACCCGCATCTTACCCGAACATCCTGCTCCGTTCGGTATTTCAACTGCAGAAACTGGTATGGCTGGGTATCAAGCTGTTCACCTGTAGTTTTCTGTATTTTATGGCCGTTAATAATACCCTTACAGCAGACGATATCCGTATCACCTTTCTGTTCTTCAGTTTTGGTATTTTGGCCAATGGGGTATTTATAAACCGGTTAAGGGCATTTGAATACCGGTACCTGGCTTTTTACCGCAGCCTGCCCGTTCCCCGTGGCAAACGGCTGGTGCAATATGCTTATTTTACACTGCTGCTGCTTATACCGGAGATCATTACGCTTGCGCTGGTTACGCCCGCTCATATTGACGTTATCAACGCTATTGCTTTTGGCGGCTACGCTTTTACAACCCTTCTTTTGTTAAGTGCGATCAGTTTTCTGCGGCAGATGGCCTTAAAATATTTTGTAAGGATACTCCTGCTGCTGTTCTTTGCCGGTTATTTTATCATGCTTTGCTTTGGCACTCTTTTTATTTGTATCCTGTTTATTACAGCGGCTCTTTTGCTGTTTCACTTTGCTTATTACAGATCTGAACCCGCAGCGCCCTGATCAGTACCTACCACGTAATTGTCAGATCGGCAATGACCGGTAAATGATCATTATCATTTAAAGATGTAAAAGGCGCTGTAACATTCATTATTTTAATATTCTTACTGGTAATAATATTATCAATATTTACATCTGAGCGTCCCAGGGTCCTTGAAGTAGGCGCACTGCAAAACCAGCCCATATTACCGCCGTTGGCGATATTAAAACCAGCCTCCTGGAATTGCTGTTGTTCTGCATTGGTAGCATTCATATCGCCAAAGCAAATAAAATATTCATGTTGCTTCAGTTCATTGATCAAATCCGTTAGTGCGACAGGATGCGCCTCTTTCTTCCAGGGAATATGAGTAGATATCAGGGTGATGATCTTATTGCCCACTTTAAGATCGCCGATCAATGCATAATAGTCTCCCCAGGAATACTTCATCCTCAGATTGGTTAAACTATAGTTAGTGGCAATACCGTTATAAATCCATTTATGTCGGTCTC
>DASVMC010000272.1:0-2703 GCA_036384555.1 Niabella sp.
ACTGGCACAGTACCTGTTAGCTCACAAGGAGTTAAGCCTGCCGGGGCTTGGTGTCTTTCATGCCGAAACCCATGGCGGGCCTGAAAATACAACGGTAACATTTGAACAAAAACCGGTTGAGCAATTTGATAACAGCGTTATTGAGTATATTTCTGAAGAGACCGGAAAAATGAAAGTGCTGGCAACGTCCGACCTTCAGTCACAACTGGAAGATGCCATCCAGTTCTTAAATACGGGTAAACCGTACCTGTTCACCGGGATCGGTACCTTATTAAAAAAAGCGGATGGATCCTATGATTTTGTGTCCAATACCCACATGGAGCCGCCGAAAAAGAAAGAAGTGCCTTTTACAGAACGGAATACGGTTCCGCAAAGCTATATTGAGGAAAAGCACAGCAGCAATAGCGACCGGTCAAAAAGACCGGCGATCATGATCCTTGTTCTGGTATTGCTGGCTATTGGCGCCACTGTATGGTTTTATTCAAAAACGACCCGGTCGAAAGAAGAGCATATAACCAGCACTACAGAGACCGGCGGAGCGAAAGATACCATAGCGCACCAAAATACCAGGCAACCTGCTGCCGGTCCGTCTACTGCTGCCCATTCGGTGGCAACACCCCAGGGAATGGTTACCTATATACTGGAAACGACCAGAGAGCCGCGGGCTTCCAAACGGTACAACCAGTTAAAAAAGATCGACTGGCCGGTAGAACTGGAAAAAACAGACTCTCTCCATTATAATATATTAATGAAGCTGGAAACGCCTCCTGCGGATACGGCCAGGGTACGGGATTCCCTTACCGTAATTTCCGGGAAAAGAGTAACAATAAGAAATTGACGTTTGATGCTGGTTGCCTGATGCTAAGAAATATCTAATCTGAAAACTGATAACTGAAAACTGATAACTGAAAACTGACCATTTATAACAAAGCTCCCCGGTTTGGCGGAGTATGCGGGATTCCTTATTTCCCATTTCTTATTTCTGATGCCTGAATTGCCGGCGGGTTTCTATGGCTCCGGAGATGCTTCGGGGGTTTATCAGCCGGTTATTGACACGTACCGGTGCAGTGCCACCTGAAATACCGGCCTGCCTGGAGGCGAGTGTGGTAATAGCAGCTACAGAAAAGACCCCGTTATTAGTAATACCCTGCAATGCTTTATTAAGACAGGATTCTGTTACGTCTCCCCAATCCTTATCCAGACCGTCGGCTACCGTTGCATGTGTATCCGGTGGGAAGCCATCATAGTAATTAGCCTGGCCGAGCGCATTGACACTTTTAAAAGAAACCGGGAAAATATACCAATCCCCCACCGGAATATTAAAAAAGCCTACTGCTTTACCCGTGGTTGGGGAAGGGCCTACCAGTTTTATATTCATAAATGGTTTTAAACTGTTGATCAGCAGTTCGCTGGCCGAGGCCGTGCTGTTGGAAATGATCACATAAAGCGTGCTGAGGTTCAGGCTCCCTTTTTTACTGAAACGATCGGTTGTATTGTATTGGGTATATTTATCATTAAAGCGTTCTGTGTTCATGATCTGGCCGCTTCCGCTATTACTTACGAGATAATTAGCAAGCAGTTGTTCCATCCATACATAGCCGCCGCTATTGTAACGCAGATCCAGGATCAGGTTGGAGATGCCGGCATTGCTGAATTTGGTAAAGATCCTGGCAAAATTATCAACAGTATAAGCAGAATCTCCCAGAAAGCTGTTATATACCAGGTAGCCCACTTTCCCTGCAGACTGGTTATAGATGGTGTCCAGGAAAACAGGCCGTTGATTATAGGTGGCCACGTTCAGCGATATTTGCTGGCTGCTGCCATCAGGCTTTTTAAAAGTAATGGTGGCTGTCCGGCTATAAAAAATGGCATTTACAATGGCATCAATACTGGCATCAGTGGTATTGATGGCTGAAACGCCCTGTATAGCGGTTATCTGCCAGCCGCGATGAATACCTGCCGCTGCGGCAGGGGATAATTTTTCCACTGATTTTACGCGCAGATCGGTAGCGGTCATAAAAAATACACCCAGGCCAAAATCTCCAGCAATCCCCTGGCTGATATTGTCCCAGTCTGCCTGTGTTGTAGCAAAACTCCAGTCGTCCACATTTCTGACCACTCCGGAAGGCAGCACCGTATCCCGGCTGTAGTTTTTGATATAATTCATTACGGAATCAAGACCCGGGAACGGGACGCTGTTCATCGTGGACGGTAATTGTTTATACCACAGATAAATGTCCTGGCTGTATCCGACTGCTGTATCAACGATTGCCTGGGTAATGCCGCTGTCATATTTTACAGGTGTCGTCGGGTCAGAGGGGCGCTCATTTTTCCGGCAGGAAAAAAAGAGGAGAGTAATTGCAGTAAAACAAAGGAGCTTTTTTTTCATTCGTGCTTTTTTATTACCTGCCGGGCCGGCAGGCGAGTTTTTGATAGAACTGGATTGATCTGGTATACAGTTTTCATTGTTGCGGCATCAGGATAAAAAATATCACGTAGGTTTCATAGTTCCGTTTCGATTTCCGGCATTTACACGATCAAAGGACCTTCCGTTTTTCATCCACAAACTACACAAAAGAAGGATAAAAAACCGGATCAGGATCCCTGCCGTCCAAAAGCGGTAATAAATTTACAAAAGAACTATAAGATTCTGACAGCTGCCTGGATTTTTTATGATCGCATGGAAAGGAGCATTTTATGAAA
>DASVMC010000273.1:0-2973 GCA_036384555.1 Niabella sp.
AAGTGACGAGGTAGGAGGTGAGTTCTGGGCGGAAGGTGATCTGGGCGGCATCGAATGCCGGGCGGCTTCTTCTTCGGCGCATATTTATGGGAAAACAAGTGTTTCGGGGGAATCCTTTACGGCCGGCGGGCAGACTTTTGCGCGTTACCCTGCCTTGCTTAAGCAACGGGGCGACTGGTCGTTTACTGAAGGGATCAATAATACCATCTTTCATGTATACATACAACAGCCTGATGAGCGTCTTCCGGGGATCAATGCCTGGTTTGGTACCGAATTTAACCGGCACAATACCTGGTTCGGACAGGGGAAGGCATTTATAAAATATATTCACCGTTGTAATTATATGCTGCAACAGGGAAAGCCTGTAAATGATATAGCTTATTTTATCGGAGAAGATGCACCAAAGATGACGGGAATAACTGATCCGCCGCTGCCTGCAGGCTTCCAGTTTGATTATATCAATGCAGAAGTAATTGAAAAAAGGCTGGGTGTAAAGGAGGGCAAACTGGTGCTGCCGGAAGGGACCGCTTACCGCATGCTGGTGCTGCCACGTCTGGAAACAATGCGCCCGGAATTATTACAGAAGATCGTAGAACTGGTGAAAGCGGGGGCTGTAGTTCTGGGCCCTCGTCCTTTACGATCTCCTAGCCTGCAAAACTTTCCGTTAGCAGATCAGCAGGTACAAAAGCTGTCGGCGACCTTGTGGGCGAATGCCGATGGGATACATAGCAAAACCGCTGTCTTTGGAAAAGGAAAGATTATGAATGGCCTTACTGTGCAGGAAGCATTGGAGACGCTTCGGATAATGCCTGATTTTATCAGTAACACAGCACATAAGATCGCTTTTACACATCGTTCTCTGGCTGATAAGGAAATCTATTTTGTCTCTAACCAGACAGATACGCTGGTTGATTTTGCACCGTTGTTCCGGGACGGGAAAGGCCAACCGTATTTTTATGATGCAGTAACGGGAGAACAGCGGCAACTGACCGATTATAAACAGCAGGCGGAAGGCATAACAGTGCCATTACGGTTTGACCGTTACCAGAGTGGTTTTGTGGTGTTTTATAAAAATGAAGCGCTGCAGCCGCCAACCGGTGAAAATTTTCCGGAGCCTTACGAAAGGGTTGCTTTAAAAAATCCGTGGATCGTTTCTTTTGATACCAGCCGTCGCGGGCCGTCCGGACCGGTTGTGTTTGAACAATTGCAGGACTGGAGCACCCATTCCGATGACAGGATCAGAAACTACTCCGGTACAGCTGTGTATAAAACAACATTCAACTTGGAGCCAAAGGCCGGGGAAAGCATATTCCTTAATCTGAATAAAGTAGTGGCCATGGCTACAGTGCGGCTGAATGGGAAGGACCTGGGCACGGTATGGACGGCGCCTTATAAGGTAAATGCTACGGACGCACTGGTAAAGGGCGAAAATACACTTGAAATAGAGGTGGTGAACACCTGGGTGAATCGTATGATCGGCGATAGCAAGATGCCGCAGCAGGAACGCCGCACCTGGAGCAATGTGAACCCGTTTAAACCGGAATCGCAGTATATGTCTTCCGGATTACTGGGACCGGTGCAACTGGAACGCGTACGCTAAGACGGAGAGGCAAGGATCTTCAAAAATTGCTCAAGCCCCTTTCGTTTTTCTGCATCCAGCGTATAACTCAGGTCCTGGGAATAGTATTTTTTCAGATCGTAGATACCTTCCGGGGTCTGGGCGATCACTTCATCCAGATGGCTGAGACCATAAGCATTGGCCTTGTCAAATGCTGCTATAAAATCCTCCGGCAGTTTTTTGGTACTTACCCAGGCGGCAAACACGAAAGGTAATCCGGTTGCTGCTTTCCATTCGCCGGCAAGATCATAGATGTATTCAAACCTGGGGCGCTGCTGTAATGCACGATCACCAATAACAAGACCTGCGGTCGTTCCCTTTATAGCATCCAGGTAGGATTCATTCTGTGCATCAATTATTTCAGGCCGGATCTTCCAGTGATTTTTGATCAGCCACTTGCAAAGGGCCACAGAAGAACGGCTTTGGTAGTCCAGGTAGATTTTCTCAACCTTTTCCAGCGGAACCTGGCTGAATACGCAAACGGAGGCTACATTACCGATAGCGCCAATACAATAGCTGCCATTAATGAAATACTGCGGCAATTTTTGAGTAATGGCTACAGGAACCAGCCCTACATCAATCTGATCATGAATAAGCATTTCAGCCAGACGGGCCGGTACATCTTCAATAAGTTCTATCTTTTGCTGAATGGGTGGATGTTGTAATCCGTATAACAGGGGTCTTGTATTGAGGTAATTAATTATTCCTACTCTTATCTTTTCTTCCACGCTAAATCCTTTATTTTTGTGCAAAAATATAAATAAGTTAATAGTTCATAGTTATTATTATGCATAACAATATAAAGGGATCACAAAGTGCAGTGATGCTGCCTGACCGGTTATGAATCATGAACTATCAACTACGAATCAGTATACTATGTCTTTAACTTCCATTTCGCCCATCGATGGCCGCTATCATAAACAGGTACAACATCTACAGGAATATTACAGTGAATATGCTTTAATTAAATACCGGGTTATAGTAGAAATAGAATACCTGTTCTTTTTGGCAGAAAAGAAATTTTTAAAATTATCGGCCGGAGCAAAAAAACATTTGCGGGCTGTTATTGAAAATTTTGACCCGGAACAGGCAAAAGCGATCAAAGAGATCGAGAAAATTACGAATCATGATGTAAAGGCGGTTGAATATTTCTTAAAGAATGAACTGGATAAAACAGATGCCCGGGAGGCGAAAGAATGGATCCACTTTGGGCTGACTTCGCAGGATATTAACAATACGGCGATTCCCCTGCTGTGGAAGAGCAGCATGGAACAGGAGCTGATGCCTGCTTATGTCAATTTGCAGTCGCGTTTAAAAGAAGATGCATCAACATGGAAGGCTATTGCGATGCTGGC
>DASVMC010000274.1:0-14412 GCA_036384555.1 Niabella sp.
TTTTATCTATAAAGGCAGTACGGGAGCTCCTGTGCCCGTTATTAAAACTCCTTTATTTTCTTCATTACCTGCGTTACCATTGCATTGCAATAGATCCGGTTAAATTCAAACAACTCACTGGCAGCGTGTTTTTTTTCGATCTCTGTTCTCAGCATTGCTTTTGCCCTGTTCAGCCGTATTTTTACATTGCTTTCACTGATGTGAAGCAGGCCGGCTGTTTCCGATACCGTCAGGCCGTTAATTTCCCGCAAGGAAAATACCATCCTGTAATCAAAGGAGAGCTTACTGAGCGCTGCTTCAATGATCCGGGCCAGCTCCCTGTTTTGGACAGCTTGTTCCGTATCATTATGTGAACTGATAAACATAGGTTTGGAATGATCATTTATCATTTGCTGTATCTCATTTCTGAAGCTTCGCTTTTCCTTCTTTCTGTAGCAATTATTCATCATGATCCGGACAATCCATGTCTTAAAGACCGATCGTCCCTCAAACTGCGGCAGGTTCCTGTACGCATCAATGAAGGTTTCCTGCATTAAATCCTGTGTATCTTCATGACTATAATTGTAGGATCTGCCTATTTTGTACAGACAGGGATTAAACCGCCGGACAATGATTTCATAAAGCGCCTTTTCTCCGTTGATGATCCGCTCAATGATGGCTGCTTCGGTAAATTTTTCAAATGAATCCATACAAGCATTCACTGTTTACACTACAACTTTAGCTATTCTTGCCATTGCAAAAGCCGAAATGGCCATTACCAGATCGCGGACTGCGACATCCAGATGATCAGGTCCGGCCAGTAAAGTTAATGCAATTACAGTAAGCCATATGGCAACAATGTAGCCGCCTGTTTCAGGTTTTCTCAATACGATAATGCCTGCTGCAATTTCAACAACGCCCACGATCATCATAAAAACGGCAGTAGAAAACGGCAGAAGGGATGCTATTGCAGGATTTATATATTGTTCCCAGTTGGTGAGCAGGTTGGTGAATTTGTCGGCCCCGGCAACTACAGGAACAATACCGAATGTAAATTTCAATAGCCGGAACGTCTGTGCCAGCAGCTGTTGCGCGTTTTTCTCTTCCATCTTTGTATTTTTTAATTATTACTACCTGATTAGAGTACGCCAACTCCGAAAAGGTTACAATAATTTTTTCTCCGGCAATCTTAATGCAGACCTATGGAAGAGAATCAGGCTGCTAGCTCCGGATTTCTTCTTGAGAAAACGCTGTTTAATGCACACTCAGTTCATCAACCAGCTTACCTGACGGATCAAAAATACGGAACCGTGCTTCCTGATCTGTGATGCTGGCTTTAATGATATTATTATTGGAATTAACAATAATGGGGAATTTTATATTTTGGGATGGTTGTTCTATGCGGTGGCGATGCTCATGCGCACTCAGGAAGATCTGTACGCCTGCATCGTTCAGAATGGGCACCCATTTTTTTGCGATCTCCTCATTACCATGCCACCCGCTGGAAGGAGGCATATGACAAACAGCTATCTTATATTTTGCCTTCAGAAAGGCATCTGTTTTTACAATGCGGCTCAGCCATTGTGCCTGTTCGGTCCGGTAATAATCCATATTGGTAATACCGCTGTACTCTATGTCAGTATCCGGCTTATCCTCCCCGCCATCCAGCACAATAAAACAGGCATTCCCTTTGGTAAACATATAATACAAATGGCCACCCGGACTGAGAAAATAATTGGAAAACTGCGAGGCAAACGGCCCCCTGGTTTCATGATTTCCCCTGGCATAATACATAGGTATTTCACTGGCGAACATGCGGGTAGCCGTATCCATAAAACCACGGAAAACCTGTTCTTCACTCATCGAGCTGTTAATCATATCCCCGTTAAAAATAACAAAATCAGTATTAGAAAAATCGACCTGCCCTAATAACTGCTTCAATACCGCATTGCGCTCATGAATATCATTTACGACCGCAAATTCAAACGGGCCGGGTCTTCCGCTGGTCCGGAAAGTAAGCGGCTTTTTTTGATAGACTGCTGTTGCAGCCACCTCTCCGTAATACACATGCACCCATTCATGTTTCAGTACCTCCTGGCTGTACACCCGATAGCGATACCGGGTATCCGGTATTAATCCTTTCAGGTCAACCCGATGTACGGTACCTACATTTTTCAGTCCATCGGAAGTACTAAAATATCTGGGGCGTTCTTTCTGGTAAAAATGGCTTCCATCGTCCGGGGCCAGCTCTACCCATGCTGTGGCCGGCTTGTTGGTTGTCCAAACGATCGATACACCCGAATCAGTCATTGCCTGTAAGTAAGGACCGTGGGAGATCTTAATCGTTTCCTGGGCCTGGCTCCCTAATGCACCGGCCGAAAAAAGCAGGTATGCTACAATACGTACAAACAGGAAAGTTTTTTTTAATCGTTCCGTCTTCATCAATATCAGTTATGATTGTTTCCCCAAAACTGCTGCGGCCTTATCAGACCGCAGCCAATTGGGAACAGACTATTTTTTTACCAGTTCCAGGGTCACTAAAACGGGCTTATGATCAGAAGCATCTTCATTGTTGATCACTTCCACCTTCTTTACCTTCCAGATATCCCCTTTGTTCAGGAAGATATAATCCAACCGGATTCTGGGTTTCGTATAAGGGAAGGTCAGCTGAGGGTTGCCGTACAATACAGCGGCATCATTCAGTTTCCCGGTGATAATGCTATATGCTTTTGTTTCCGGTGTTATATTAAAATCTCCGCCAATGACTACCGGTAATTTACTACTCAGCAGGATATCTGTAACAGCACTGGCCTGTGCCTGCCTGTTTGTTTCAAATTCATGACAAAGGTGCGTACCGGCAAACAGCATTTTTTTACCGTTCGCAAACTGGTGTTCCACGGCAATCAGTGCCCTGCCTTCGCCACCGGCAGGAGTTGGCAGGTGGTATACAACAGGTGTAGCCGCATCTTTTGATAACAATCCTTCTCCGTACCCCCCGTCACTGTAATCCATGGCTTTGCCAAAGTAGCCATGCATACCGGTCAGCTTTGCCAGCTCGGCCACCAGGTCTTTTTTTACGCCGCCATTGAAAGAGGCCGTTCTGTTGGTCATACTGTCCACTTCCTGCATAGCAACGAAGTCCGGCTGATACCGGTTGATCACTGCCGCTATTTTTTCCAAATTGCTTTTCCCGTTATTATAATGTTCCTCACCATGATAAATATTGTAGGTCAGTACTTTTATTGTTTGTGCACCGGTTACTGCACCATACCCGATGCTTAACAGCAGCATTGCGATCCATAGACTCTTTTTTTTCATTTCTGATAGTTTTAAATCGTGTAATTTCTGATACTTACAAAATACATTTATATAAACGCACCGTCAGCAATAGTACGTTTTCAGTAACCTTTTATTTCCAGTTGGGGTTTTGTACTAAACCAGGGTTCAATTGCATTTCCTGAACCGGAATAGGATCCAGATAGTCACGCTCTTCATTAAATATTTTAGCGATCTGCGGATTTACAAGTATAGGCCCTCCGCTGGTGTTGTTTTCCAGAATAATTTCGCTGCCCAGTTTCAGGTATTGGGGGCCGGTTTCTGAGGGTCTTGTTCCCGAATAAATATACACATCTGTTTTCCCGTCGCCATCCAGGTCATAAGGCCCCACTCCTGAAAAATACATTCCTTTAAACTGTTCTGCAAATAAATGGCCTTCTTTCCAGCGCAGCAGATCTCTGCGACGGAAGTTTTCCATTACCAGTTCGATCCTTCTTTCACGCCGGATCTCCAGTATTATACCGGCATTTGCACCCGACACATGCGTATATTGTTGTGCCAGGTAAGGATCAGGATTGCTATTGGCAGCGGACAGGCTCATATTGGGCATACCCACCCTGTCCCTGAGGAGTCTGATCGATTGATCAATATCCTGCTGGGTCAGTGTGCCCAACTCTGCTTTGGCTTCTGCAAAATTCAGCAGGACTTCTGCATATCGTATAACAGGCATATCATTCGTGGAACGATTATAAAAATCTTCTGCTTCAGAGGTTACAAATTTTACCAGCTGATACCCTGTTACAGTGCCTGTAAAATCGGGCGCCAGCGTTTTTGTATTGCCGATACGGGTATACCCCGGCGTTCTGATTGTCTGGGAAAGCCGCGGATCACGCCCCTGCACTTCATTAAAAAACGGGATGGTATTAAAGTCAGGTTTACTGGTAAACCGTGTGCCATCGCTCATCAGATAGCTGTTAACGAGTTTCTTCTCCAGCCCGGGCCTGCCATAAGAAGCAGTAAGCGTATAATAATTTACATTATGCCATATCTGCAAATCATTGCTGTATCTTCTGGTCAGGATCACCTCTTTATCAATAGCATCTTTTGAGGCAAACAATTCCAGGTAGGCCTTATCCGGAGTGCTGGTATATAAACCATAAGGTCCGTTATCCATCAATTCTTCTGCGGCTTTAGCAGCCTCTTTCAGAAATTTGTCTGCATCCGGTAAATTAAATTCAGTATGATACTTGCGGAAGGTGCCTTCAAAGAGGCAAATCCTGGATTTATATGCAAGCGCCGTCCATTTAGTAACCTTTTCAACTGATTTTTGGGTATTCATCCAGTTGATGGCAGTATCCAGGTCAGCCAGTACGCTATCCATTACCAGGGTACGTTTATCTCTTGGCCGGTTCAGCAGGGAAGAATCCTGGATGTCAATAACACCTCCATACCAGGGCACATCTCCAAACCGTGCTACTTTATCATAATAAAACAGCGCCCGGAAAAGATGCGCCACACCTCCATAATGTTGTGCCGCGGGAACATTTGCCCGCTTATAATTCAGTAAAAAATAGTTGATATTCCGTAACGGGTACCAGTCCCATCCGCCGCCGGAAACAGGGACCACGCGTTTCCCTGTCAGGAAATCACTGAGGCTGTTTTTCACAACATTATCGTCGTCCTCGTTATAAACGCCTTCTGCGTCCGGTATTATGGCAGTACTGCCGTAGAAAGAGTTCGTATAAAGCTGCAGGTCTTTTTCTGTATTAAAGAAAATGTCCGGAGTAATTTCACTTAATGGCGTCCTGTCCAGAAATCCCTTCTTACACTGTATAAGGAACCCGGATAAAAAAATGAACAGTATAATTAGTCGATATTGCTTCATATTACTTAAATTTTAAAAGGAGATATCCAAACCAAAGGAGTAAATCTTGCTGATGGGATAAATACGTCCGTTTGCTTCAGCCGCTGCCATCTCCGGGTCGATATATTTTGTTTTTAATTTAGTAGCAGTAAAAATGTTATCGCCGCTTAAATAGATCCGGCACCGTGTAATCTTTGCCTTTGATAAAAGACCGGCGGGCAGCGAATAGCCCACAGTCAGATTTTTCAGGCGGATATAGGCCAGGTCCTGCAAATACCGGTCATTGACCACTCCGAGTTCTCCCGACGCATTCAGGGCTTCGTAACCGCGGAGTTTGGGGAAATAGGCATTGGGATTATCCTCGCTCCAGATCTTTTCGGGAAAATCTACAGGAACAAATGAATAATAGGGCCGGGAATAAGGGCCCCAGAATTTATCAGCATTGGCTCCCGGGTACCAGTTTTGTTTTCCGATACCCTGTAAGAAAACCGACAGATCAAAACCATTCCAGTCTGCGCCCAAATTGACCCCGAACGTATACCGCGGCTGGTTATTACCCACCTTTACAAGATCACCATGATCTGCTAATGTATTTTTTCCGTTATTGACAATACCGTCACCATTTACATCAACGAACTTCATATCCCCGGCCATCAGTTTTGACCAGTCGCCGGGTGCTCCCAGGCGTTGTTTGTTTACAAAATCCTGGTTAACCAGTTTCTGATATTCCGCAGCCTCCGCATCCGTTTTAAAGAATCCGTCCACTTTATAGCCCCACATTTCACCCAGTTGCTGCCCTACGTAATAGTTGCTCAACAGGTTTTGCGGATTATCGAACCGTGTAATTCTTGCTTTATAATCGCCAACCCCTACACTTACATTATAATTAAGCGGTTTTCCTCCTACAGAAGCGTGATCATCCCATGCTACCAGCAACTCCCAGCCCCTTGTTTGCATATCGCCTGCGTTTGTTTTGGGAGATGCTTCACCAAAAACAGCCGGTAACGTTTTACCAGGGATCAGCATATCCAGCGTATTGCGCACATACCAGTCATATGTTATGTTGAGCCGGTTCCTGAGCAGTCCCATATCCACGCCAAAGTCGATTGATTTAGATCGCTCCCAGGTCAGGTCCTGTGAAATAGGAACCGGTACCGCCAGCGATTGCCCGCGCGCTCCGTCAAAAATATAATTCATCGTTGCCCGGCGAAGGGTTTGGATGTATCCATAGGCGGCAGCTTCCTGCTGGTTGCCCAGTGAACCGTAAGATCCTCTCAGTTTAAATTCATTAATGCCCTCTTTTAATGCCTGCCAGAAGGGTTCCTGGCTGATGCGCCAGCCGGCTGATACAGAAGGAAAAAATCCGAACCTGTTTCTTTTGGGAAAACGGGAAGAGCCATCATAGCGACCATTGAATTCCAGCAAATATTTTCCTTTAAAATCATAGTTCAACCGGGAAAAATACCCTTGCAGTGCCCATTCTTCTGACTGGCCATCTAATGTAGCCTGGCCGGTAGCCAGCCGGAAGTCATTCAGGTCTTCAGAAAGCAAGGCAGTATTGCTTGCAGAATCTTTTTTATAGGTACGCAATTCCTGGTTATATCCTGCCATGATCTTAAAATTATGATCGCCTGCCTTTTTGGTATAACTGCCAAACAGGTTTACTGCCTGGTACTGGACAAGATTAGTTACCTCTGTCAGGTAATCGTCGCCTACATAACTGATCACGCCCGGGTAAATAGACCATGGCGCTGCAGTTCTGCGCTGCATGGCTGAATAAGGATTAAAGGTATAAGAATAATTGCCGGTTATTTCCAATCCTTTTACGGGCTTAAACGTGGCGCCTACCAGGTTGGTCAGTTCCAGTTTTTTTTCATCGCCTTTGGATTTTCCGTGCAACAGATCGGCAAAAATACCATCCCCGATAGAGTAACTGTTCAATCCGGAACTGTAGGTTGCGGTCCCATCAGGGTTAAGCGGAACATAGGAAGGCAATGCATGTACCGTAATCGATACAAAATTGCTATTATACCCCCAGCCGGGATAAGTGTACTTGTTGGTATTGAAATAGGTATTAGTAAACACTTCCAGTTTGCTAGACAGGCGGGCCGTTAACTTAGCGCGGAAGTTATATGATGTATACTGATCCTGATTGATCTGCATCATGCCTTCTTTATTATAAGCTCTGCCAGATATCAGAAAATCGATCTTATCCGATCCGCCTGAAATGCTGAGCGCATGCTCTCTTGAAGGCTGCCAGTCACGGAACATGGTATGCCACCAGTCGGTGCTTCCATAATACATGTACTGATCTTTCCCGTTCCGGTTGGTGATCACCACATCGGGCAGCGATTTATCTGTTTGCCGTTTCTTTAACTCTTCATAATCCTCTTCTGTATAGCGGGTATAGGTATTGCCTGTCGCCCGTAAAAATGCTTCGTCATTTAATTTAGCGGCGGTATAGCCATCCGTTATAAAATCCGTTCTGGTAGTTAGCCCCGCCCAGCCGAAGTTGTTGGAATAATTGACGGACATTTTTCCCCGCTTTGCTTTTTTGGTGGTTACCAGGATCACACCAAACGATCCGCGGGCGCCATAAATAGCAGCAGAAGCCGCATCCTTTAATACGCTGATGTTCTCCACATCCCGCGGGTTAATATTATTAAGGTTCCCGGGAACACCATCAATCAATACTAACGGAGCACCTCCGCCATTGATGGAAGTATTTCCCCTGATATTAAAACTTCCTTCCGAACCCGGCCGGCCACTGTTAAAATTTATATTTACGTTGGGAATAGCCCCCTGCAAGGCCTGCGAAATATTGGCCACAGGACGGTTGTCCAGTACTTCCGAACCCACCTGGCTTACGGCGCCGGTAAGATTTACCTTCTTTTGAGTTCCATATCCTACCACAATCACCTCATCCAGCTTGTTATCCTCTTTTTTAAGAATGATCTGGGCATGCTTGTGCTCTTTTACCACCAGCTCCTGTGGCAGGTACCCGACAGTAGATATAATCAGTATCGCATTTTCATTACTGACACTTAACGAAAAACTACCGTCTTCTTTTGTTGAGGTCCCGTTTGTTGTTCCTTTTTCAATAATGCTTACGCCGGCAAGCGGGTTGCCGTTTTCATCAATAACTTTCCCGTTTACCTGCAATACAGCGGCGGCGTCCGGTTGCCCAATAATAACTACCAGTCCGTTATTTATTTTTTTATAGGAATAACCGGTCTGGTTCAGCAACTGATCCATCACATAATCGATCGTCGCATTCTGTGCAAATAAATCAACCATGCGGGTATTTAATCCCAACTCATCTGTATAAAAAAAACGGTAATCGGATCTCGACTGGATCTTATTGAGAATAGCGGCAATAGAAACATTCTTAACTTCCAGGCTAATCCGGTTCTGAGAGATACTGTTTATTGCGATGGCTTGAAAAGATGTAGCAAGTAAAATAAAAAAACTAAGCTTCATCAATAGTAAATATTTGATAATCAAATGCCCCGGCATACGGCGTCCAGGGCAATCATTTTTTTCCATAATTTTGCTTTTTGAATAAAGAGATAGAAAATGATTGCATTACCTGCAATTATGTACTGTCTTGTTATGGGGAATGTTCCAGCATTTCCCATTTTTTTTCTTTTGATTTTATGTAACCTTTTTCATATGACCTGTTTTTTTATTTAAGCAATTGTTAGTAAATAAACACATTGTTTTTTTCGATCCTGTATTTTATACCTGCGGACAATTGTAAAGACTGTAACACATCTTCCAGGTTTTCATTTTCAAACCTGCCGCTGAACGTTTTGGAAATGGTTGTGTTTTTAAGAATGATCTTTACATTATACCACCTTTCCAATACAGGGATCATATTCTCCAGCCGTTCTTTATCAAATACCAGTTTATTGTTGACCCATTGCGTTTCAGCAACCGAGGAGTCTACCGGGTTGGCCTTTATTGCCATCATTTCAATCCGGGGCAGGCTTACTGTATCATTCCGCAAAAGTTTACCGGAATATTCATTTTGCACGATGAGTTTTTCGTTGGGTGATAACATGATCTTCTTATCCTTTGCCTGCTTCAGGCTTACCTGTATAGAACCCCGTACCAGTGTTGTCTGCGTGCTGGGCTCATTCGCATACGACCGGACGTTAAACGCCGTTCCAAAAACCCTGATATCGATATTCTTCGTATGCACAATAAAAGGATGTTTCTGGTCATGCGTTACATCAAAATACGCCTCGCCGGTTAATGTCACTTCCCTTGTATTCCGGCCAAACGACTGGTCATAGGTCAACCGGCTATCCGCATTCACCCAAACCTTTGTGCCATCAGGCAGTACAATATTCGTTTTATTGCCTTTTTTAGTAACTACTACATTGGGCAAAGCCTTACCGGTATTCATTCCCCAATAATAGATGCCTCCCACGAATACAAGAAGCAATATTGCAGCTACAGCACTGATTGGCTTCCAGTTAACGGTTAATTTCCGGACACGGGTCTTCTTTTTACTGATCTTGCTGTGTACCTTCTGGATAAAATCCTCGGTTTCGTTCTCTGAAACTGCATTCCTATAAGTGGTTGATGTAGTCAGTATCGCTTCCAGTGCAGCAGCAAAAGACCGGGCATCCGTATCCACCTGTAACAACTGGTTCAACTCAATCTGCTCCTGAAGGGTAAGCTCCCCCGCACTCTTTTTGCCCAATAATTCCAATAACCGATCCTGATTCATATAAAACCGCTACTAACGTAAAGTGTGTTTTTTGAAAGAAGACCCCTAAGAGAGGGGCGTATTTTTTTAAGAAGTTTTGGATTTTCGTATAAAAAAGTTATTCTTATATTCAGGAAAAAAGGCTGCAAGCGCCTGAGAAAGTGTTCTCAATGCAATGGTCATCTGTGCTTCCACCGTTTTTACAGAGATATCCAGCACACTTGCCACTTCACTGTATTTCAGCCCTTCATCCTTTATCAGGTGAAAGATCAGCTTACAGCGGGGAGGCAATTTATTGACGGCATCCGTAATATGTTTCAGGTTCTCTTCGCTCAGCATTTTTGAATCAGGCTTGGTATATTCCATCATCAGTGATTCACCAAAGTCAACATACTGAAACCGCTTCCTTTTTCCAAGCTGTGCAAAACAGGAATATTTGACTGCCCTGTACAGGTAGTTAGACAAATTATTAATTGCCGGAAGCGTTTTTTTATTTTCCCATAGCTGAACAAAAATGTCCTGTATGATCTCTTCCGCCAACGGCCGGTCATTCAATACAGAATTGGCAAACGATAATAACCGGGGATAGTAATAGCGTAGCAACTCATTAAATGCATGCTCACAATTATCTTCAGAAACCAATCGTATTAAATATGGCAGATCTGCTTTTTGCATGGGCCGGCTAAAATAGTTATTGAGCAGTAAACTAAAAAATTATATACCGGTCTCCTATATACCCGCACCCCGGTATTTGCCCTATTTACAGCAAAAATGATAACGACTACAAGTAAAGTCACGAATAATGCAAGTTCCTGTATCCGCCGGAATGGATACTGATCCTGCACTGCCGTGAAAATTATTTTTATACACTTAGCTGCGTTCACTTTCTGGTCAACCTGTATTGACCGGAATGCCGAAGCGTTTGATCATATCCCGGGAATCAGGCAGGTTTAGCTCCATAAAATCAGCGCTCACATCCACCTATAGAAAATACATTTACAGATCCGATCCGGATCGTCATCGGGGCAGCACCAATTTTACAGCCCGCTCTTATTGATCTACTTCTACATTCATACCTGCTTTTACACGGGAAAGATTTTTGGGATCATTATTCTGTGTAAACCGGATCCGTACCGGAATACGTTGCTGTACTTTAACAAAATTCCCGGTAGAATTGTCCACCGGTACGGCAGAATACCGGCTGCCCGTTGCTTCAGAAACCGCAATAACTTTTCCTTCAAACCTAAGCCCCGGCAATGCATCAACATTCAGCTTTAATAATAGCTGGACTTTATCCGTACAATCTGGCTTTCCGTATAATTGGCCGTCACCCATTTTTCACCAGACTATACAATGGTTGCCAGTGTCTTGCCTGGGCACCCAATTATAAAAAGCAGACTGATTCATAATATTATTAGTTGAATAAAAAATAGTTAACAAGTTAACTATTTAGGGAAATAAAAATCAGTAATGTTCCAGCAGCGCATCCAGCACTTCCCTGGCAATGCGCAGTTTTTGTTCGGGTATGTTGCTTTCCGGAACCAGAACGGATTTTTGTGCAATCTTCAGCACCTGGCTTTTTATCGCATTTGCTTTAGGTGTTAAGAAGATCAGCTTATTTCTTTTATCCTCCCTGTTCATTTCCCGGTATACCAATTCACGCTTTTCAAGCTGGTCAATCAGTTTGGTTAAATTAGCCTTTTCTTTATAAGATCTTTCCGACAATTCCTGCTGGTTGACTCCGTTCTTTTCCCAAAGGCAACGAAGTACCGAATACATTTCAGCAGTCAGGTCCAAACCTTCTGCTGCAAATGCGGCTGTTAATTTTGAGCGGACAAGACTGCCCAGTTTCCCGATCTTTCTGCTGATTGCCTGGCTAAGACTATTCATGATTTCGGCTTCTTTCATGTTCCTGATTTTCCACAAAGATACAAATTAGTTAAATAGTAAACTAATTTTATCGTATTCATACCGGTACCTGAAGGTTCACGATAACAACTTATTGAGTAAGCATCTGATGCCCGGAACTATGGCGCTTTGATTACTGTTCTTGCGTAGTATCTTTCAGATCATCAACCTGTTTTTCGATATCATTTATCCGGCCCTCAATAACATTCACATCTTTATCTATTTCTTTCTCAACCGTGGCCACAACCGCCTTATCCTTTTTGCTGGCCGTTAATTCTGCTATTTTCACATACAATTTGTGCAGTTCATCTAGCTTCTCTTCATTCATATCTTCCGCATCGACCAGCCGGTTACTGGCACCTTTTGTAGCAGCAATCAGTTCATTCAGCTTTAACTGAATTGCCTTTGAATCTTTGTTCTGGGATTTCTGGATCAGGAATACCATCAGGAAAGTAACAATAGTGGTTCCCGTGTTGACCACTAACTGCCAGTTTTCTGAATAATGAAACAAAGGACCGCTTATTGCCCAGATTACAATCAGCGAAGCCGCAATTACAAATGCCATAGAAGAGCCGGTAACCTGCGTTACCTTGTTGGCAAACCTTTCAAAGAAAGGTACAGAACCCTTTTTTTGCATGGAAGTATTTTTTTAAATGAAAGAACCTTTAGCCGGATACAAAATAAAAGTATCCCGCTAAAATAACCGGCATTTTTTATGCCAGTAATCGTTAACAGCACAAACTCTTATACGCTTTTATTCTTTCTTCTTTTATTATTTTTGAGTCTCCCCAAATCTTCAGATATGAAAAAAAGAAGCCGGTTACTTTTATTGTTCCTTTACGCAGCGTGCTCCTCACAGGCCCAGGTCATTATTCAGAAAGACCCGGTTATTGAAAAGATGGTAGCCGCTGTTGCTGCCGATTCACTGCATTCCTACGTCACCTCCCTCGTGCATTTTGATACAAGGCATACGCTTAGCGTTCAAAATAAAGCGGATAAAGGGATCGGGGCGGCCCGAAAGTGGGTATTAACCCGGTTTCAGCAATTTGCGGAAAGCGCGGCCGGGTGTTTAACGGCCTACATCGACACCATCAGCTATCAACCCGATGGTAAAAGAGTAGATCAACCGGTTCTATTAGGCAACGTGGTAGCGATCCTGAAAGGAACCAACCCCGCAGACAAGCGGGTTTTTATGATGACCGCTCATCTGGACAGCCGCCGCACCGATGTTATGGACCGCACCGGAACCGCACCTGGGGCCAATGATGACGGAAGCGGGGTGGCGGCGCTTATTGAATGCACGCGCATTATGAGTCAGCAGGCCTTTCCTGCAACACTCATTTTTGTGGCCACTTCAGGAGAAGAACAGGGCCTCTTGGGGGCAAAGTTCCTGGCAGACAGGGTTGCCACCCAAAACTGGCAGCTGGAAGCATTGCTGAACAATGATATTATCGGTAGTAATAACAGTAACGAGACCCGCATCATCAACAATACAGCAATACGCGTTTTTAGTGAAGGTATTCCGGCTGTGCTTTCCCCGGAAGCAGCTGCAAAGATCCGTTCCTATGGGCTGGAAAATGATGGCGCCCCCCGGCAACTGGCGCGTTATTTTAAAGAAACCGGCGAACGCTATGTAGACAACATGACCGTGCACCTGATCTACAGGAATGACCGGTTCTTAAGGGGCGGAGATCACAACCCTTTCGTTGAAAAGGGTTATACCGCGGTGCGCATTACCGAAATGAATGAAAATTTTGAGCACCAGCACCAGGATATCCGTACCGAAAAAAATGTTCAATACGGTGATCTTCCGGAAAGAATGGATTTTGAATACCTGAGAAAGAATACTGCATTGAACCTTGCCACACTGGCTAACCTTGCCAGGGCTCCTGCCCCACCGCAACAGGTCTATTATGTAATGAAGGGACTTGAAAATTCGACGACCATAAAATGGGATGCTCCTGCTACGGCTACTAATGGCTACTATTTACTGATGCGGGAAACCAGCAGTCCCGTTTGGCAAAAGAAAATCTTTACAAAAGAAACTTCTGTCACCATCCCCTTTTCAAAAGACAACTATTTTTTCGCAGTGCAATCTGTAACTGCCACCGGCAATGAAAGTTTACCCGTCGTTGCAGGGTTACCTCCCAAAAAATAAAGCTGCCAGCAGCTGGCAGCTTTACTGATATTGATCCCTCCGGAATCAGTATCCCGGATTCTGCTGATCTTCTAACCCGGGATTCCTGTTTATTTCATCCTGGGAAATAGGAAGAATGGTTTTATAATAGGTCCGGTCGATCGTTTTAGGACGCGTAGTTATTGTTCCAACAAATTCATCATTGAAAGTGATCTGTTTATTTAGCCTTATCATATCAAAAAAGCGGTGCCCCTCACAAAAAAGCTCCTTGCTTCTTTCATCCAGGATCATATCCATAGTAACTGTAGCAGCAGTGGCAGGTACTAAATCCGGCGAGCGTTTTCTGATCGCATTCAGATAACCGGCTGCTTTTTCTTTGTTAGTTGACAACGCCGCTTCTGCAGCAATCAGATAGATCTCTGATAAGCGGATCACTTTGATATTGACTGCGCTTTGCGAGCCTTTATCCCCCGCATGACTGGTATTTCCGCTGTATTTATAACAAGAGCCTAAACGGGGGTCCGCATTTGT
>DASVMC010000275.1:0-7929 GCA_036384555.1 Niabella sp.
ACCAGTGAAGAAAGGTATTTGCTTTGTCCGCTTTTGAGGATCAGCGCCCGCAGCTGCTGCGGATCTTTATCGGTATACCGGTTCAACGCATCGGCGCAGGTAATAAAATATTGCGCCCGGTTATAGGCAATACCCATTTTCTGCAGCTGGTGCACATAAATTTTTCCAAACTGCCGCGTGGCAATGATCTTTTGGGCGGACTGACGGCCGATACCCGGCACACGAATGATGGTCTTAAAATCAGCCCGGTTCAGGTCCACCGGGAAGAACTGCGGATGGCGCAACGCCCATCCCAGCTTGGGATCGATCTCCATATCCAGATCGGGTTGTGCCGCATTTACAATTTCCCCAACGGAAAATCCATAAAACCGCATCAGCCAGTCGGCCTGGTACAAACGGTTTTCCCGCATCAGCGGTGGCCGGCTGTTCAGCAGTGGTACCCGTTCATCCTGGTTTACCGGAATGTAGCCGCTGTAATAGACCCGCTTCAGCGCATAGTTCTTATAAAACTCCGTGGCAGTTTGCAATACCTGCCAATCCGTTTCCGGTGTAGCGCCAACCACCATCTGGGTGCTTTGCCCGGCCGGCACAAATTTTGGAACACTGCGGATGATGCGGCGCTCATCGTTGAACCGGATCAGCTTGTGGTTAACGGTAGCCAGCTGCCTGCGCACTTCCTGGTGCGACTTCTCCGGGGCCACCGCTTTTAGTGCCGCCTCGGTAGGCATCTCCAGGTTAATGCTCATCCGGTCGGCATACAGACCGGCTTCTGTTACCAGCTCCAGGCTGGCGCCGGGGATGGTTTTTAAATGAATATACCCATTGTAATTTTCCTCCAGCCGCAGCTTCTTTACAATCGCCAGCATGCGCTCCATGGTATAATCCGCATTCTTAAAAATACCGGAGCTCAGGAATAAGCCTTCAATATAATTCCTCCGGTAAAAATGCATCGTCAGTTCCACTACTTCTTTTACCGTAAAAGCCGCCCGTTTAACGTCGTTGCTTTTCCGGGAAATGCAAAACGCACAGTCGTAAATACAAAAATTAGTGAGTAAAATTTTTAAAAGCGACACACAGCGCCCGTCTTCGGTATACGAATGACAAATGCCCGAGCCCGTATCCCCTATTCCGCCGTTGGTGTTCTTCCGGTTGCTGCCGCTGGATGCACAGGACACATCATATTTGGCAGCATCTGCCAGTATTGCCAGCTTTTCCCTGATCCGCTCCATAATTATTTTTGAACCAAAAATACTAAATTTATTAGCATTGTACTGTTAAATAATTTAGCAGAAAATTATCGCTCTTTTGCTGGCAGGGCGAAAGACAAAACCAGGTATAATGGCGCACCCGCTTTAGAGGCATTCGCAGCTGTGTCAACCCTTGCAAACAACCTACCTGTTGCCTGTTCCCTGTTTTTTACCGCCGTATTTTACGTATCTTTAAAAAGCAATGCAATTCATTATTAACGCTTAAATTTGAACCTATGACAACTACAGATGCTATGGATAAGAAAATACATCAGGGCCGTAACATAAAACGTTTCCGCGAGATGCTGGGCATCAAACAGGATGCGCTGGCTTTTGAGCTGGGCGATGATTGGAACCAGCAAAAAATATCTTTACTGGAGCAAAAAGAAACCATTGATGCGCCCCTGCTGCAACAAATATCCGCTGCTTTAAAAATACCCGCCGAAGCGATACAGAATTTTGATGAAGAAAATGCTGTGAATGTAATTGCAAATACTTTTAATATTGAGAAAGACGCTTATATTGGTAACTCGCAGCCCACGTTCAATATTAATCCCATTGAAGAACTTAAGAAGTTACATGAAGAAAAGATCGCCTTATATGAAAGAATGCTGAAGGAGAAGGATGAAATGATGGCCGAATTAAAAAAGCTAATAACAGCTAAGTAATTTTTTTTTGGGCGTGCCCCCTGCCCTGCCAAAGCTACGGGGCCGGCTACACGGCAGCGGTCGGGCTATTCGCTCCTACTCCGCCACAACGGCCACCGCACAATACCTTCAGCGGGGTATCCGTTGCTATCCCTCACGCGGGGGGAAATGATGAGAGAAGGGTGATGTGATGGAGGCTGGAGGGTTGATACAGAATAAGTAAGTATTTAACTAGCTGAAATATATTATCTCAACCAGTTAATAATCTATCCTATTGCCTTGGTTTGTGTCCGCACCAATCTTTAAACTGCTTTAATTAACGAGCAAATACTACCATACTTACAAGGGTAGCCGCTCCGCGGCAAAGCCAAACCGTTGTAACATCCGGGTTCTAAAATGGGGTAATGCCTACGGCATAATTGCTAAGAAGAAACCGCAATGTTTTTGGTGTATTTACTGAAGGACAAAGAGCAATGTTTTTAGCCTTGGTTCGTGTCCGTACAAATCTTTAAACTGCTTTGATTAACGGGCAAATACTACCATACTTACAAGGGTAGCCGCTCCGCGGCAAAGCCAAACCGTTGTAACATCCGGGTTCTAAAATGGGGTAATGCCTACGGCATAATTGCTGAGAAGAAACAGCGATGTTTTTGGTGTATTTACTGAGGATAAAGAGCAATGCTTTTAGCCTTGGTTCATATCCGCACGAATCTTTAGACCGCTTTGATTAAAGAGCAAATACTACTATACTTACAAGGGTAGCCGCTACGCGGCAAAAAACCGTTGTAACATCCGGGTTCTAAAATGGGGTAATGCCTACGGCATAATTGCTGAGAAGAAGCAGCACCATTTTCCACATAATTGCAGAGGCCAAAGAGCTATATTTTTGATGTATTTCCTAAAGATAAAAAGCACGACAAAGGGCTCCCGCTTCTTTTATGTTATAGTCATGGAGATCCTACGACTCCTATGCGTTGCGCTCAGGATGACAGACAATAATCATACTTCCGTCCTGTTGAGCGGAGCAACGCGCAGTCGAAACATCTCTGTAACACAGGACAGCTCGGCAATTGGGCGATCCCCATCCGAACGCTTGCCCGGCAAAGTCATTCTTTAGCCTTGGTTCATGTCCGCACGAACCTTTAAACTGCTTTGATTAACGAGCAAATACTACCATACTTGCCAGGGTAGCCGCTACGCGGCAAAACCAAACCGTTGTAACATCCGGGTTCTAAAATGGGGTAATGCCTATGGCATAATTGCTGAGAAGAAACCGCGATATTTTTGGTGTATTTACTGAGGAAAAAGAGCAATGTTTTTAGTGTATTTTATAAAGACAAAAGGCAGAAAAGCATACCAATATAATACCTCCACCCTCTCTACACAATCCTTGTCTCATAGAGACAACCCCTTTAGCCTTGGTTCATATCCGCACGAATCTTTAAACTACTTTAATTAACGAACAAATACTACCATACTTACAAGGGTAGCCGCTACGCGGCAAAGCCAAAACGTTGTAACATCCGGGTTCTAAAATAGGGTAATGCCTACGGCATAATTACTGAGAAGAAACTGCAATGTTTCCGGCATATTTACTGAGGACAAAGAGCGATGTTTTTGGTGTATTTTATAAAGACAAAAGGCTGGAAAGAATACCAATGTAATACCTCCACCCTCCCAAAATCCTTGTCTCGTAGAGACAACCCCTTTGTAGCCGCGTAGCGGCCCCCGGTTTTATGGTGTGCCGTAGGTACACCCCATATTGATATAAATATTTATGATTATATTTATAGTAAATTATTTCCTATGCCCAACACCTACACCCAATTGCACATTCATTTCGTATTTGCTGTTAAATACCGGCAAGCGCTTATACAACCCGAATGGGAAGACCGGTTACATAAATATATTACCGGCATTGTACAACATAACGGTCATAAAATGATCGCCGTTAATTCTGCGGCCGATCATATACATTTGTTTATCGGCCTGAATCCCAAACAATCCATTTCCGAATTAATGCGCCTGGTTAAAGGCGATAGCAGCGAATTTGTTAACAAAGAAAGATTTACCCCGCGAAAGTTTCATTGGCAGGAAGGATATGGAGCGTTTAGTCACAGCCATGCGCAGATTGACACAATTGTAAAATACATACGTAACCAAAAAGAACATCATGCTAAAAAGAAATTTAGCGATGAATACCTGAAGCTGCTGAATGACTTTGGGATTGAATACAACCCTTTATACCTGTTTACTGATCCTGAAAACGATTAAGGGTAGCCGCTACGCGGCACGGCCAAACCGTTGTAATATCCGGTTTTTAAAATCGGATAATGCCTCCGGCATATTTGCTGAGAAGCAGCAGCACCTTTTCCACATAATTGCAGAGGACAAAGAGCATAGCCTTGGTTCGTGTCCGCACGAGCTACTAACAAATGACCTGGTGGATATATTTTATAGTAAAAATACAATTAGGAAGACAACGATGATGTGTTGTTCTACACGGGTGAGGGCCAAACGGGCAATATGCTACCGGCAAAGGGCAATTTGGCATTAGCCGAAAACTACCTTATACTTTGTCAGGCTCATGCTTCGTCAAGCTGCCAATGACAGATATACCATTGTTCTGAAAACCAATCTTTCTTTAATCATGCCGAACTTGTTTCGGCATCCATGCAAGATTAAAACAGATCCTGAAACAAGTTCAGGATGACCTTAAGCATGTTATGTCATGGCCCTATTGATTTTGCAACGCAAATTGAATACTCAGCACGACAAAGGATTCCCGTTTCTTTTATGTTATAGTTATGGAGATCCTCCG
Source organism: Niabella sp. (assembly GCA_036384555.1). Taxonomy (GTDB): domain Bacteria; phylum Bacteroidota; class Bacteroidia; order Chitinophagales; family Chitinophagaceae; genus Niabella. The sequence continues at coordinate 4,716 of DASVMC010000275.1, forward strand.
GCTTCTCCCGACTTTCGTCGGGATGCGCTCAGGATGACGTACAACATTCACTCTTTCGTCATGTTGAGCGGAGCAACGCGCAGCCGAAACATCCCTGTAACACAGGACAGCACGGCAATTGGGAGATCCTTCGACTCCACTACGTTGCGCTCAGGATGACGTACGACAATCATACTTTCGTTGGGATGCACTCAGGATGACGCGGGAGGATTGATCCTTCTTCTTTAAACGCAAACGGGCTTTATGGTACGGATGCCCGCGTGAGGGATAGTAGCGGATACCCTGCTGAAGCTTTTGTGCGGCGTGTGTTGCGGCGGAGTATGAGCGAATAGCCCGGCCCCGATATGGGGTGTTGTATCATTCAGGTTTCTATTTTGTATGTGCTGTAACGGGTTGCAGGGTACATTTGAAGTTGGTGGATGCCCCATACCGGGGACACGCCCCAATAAAAACATTAAATGCATGACAAGCTACAGCTCATCCAATATAAAATAGGTTTCAAACAGTGCCATGGCCTCGCCAAGCAATGCTTCCAGCTTATTGAGCTCCTTAAACGTAAGGCAAAGCGTAACACTTTCATCTACCAACGGGATAAAGATGTTCTTTTCATGAACCGGGTCCGTTGCGGCCCGGTATAGTGCTGCCTGCTTTACCATGTGGATCATTTCCTGAAAATACTCCGGCCGCATTTTCAGCTTTACCGTTCCAAAGGCCAGCTGCAGGGCCCTGCAATCGCGGCAAAAGACCACATAGCCATCGGTGTTTTGGGCCAATACCCGAAAATTGCACATATATGTTTGACCTTTTGTAATTATTCGTGCTCCTGTCCGCAGATGCGGAATACGGCATTTTCAAGACTTTTATCGATCCGCAGCTGGCAGGCCAAACGGCTATTGGTCACCGCATCCGGAAGCGTGTCCAGCATATCCAGCTCGGCATCATTTAATGGCGGCAGCTGGTCCATGCCTTCCAGCACCTGCACATGGCAGGTAGCGCACAAAGCCATACCGCCGCAGGTAGCCAGTATATTATATTCGTAGGCCTTGAGCGCCTCCATAAGGCTCAGGCTCATGTCGTCCGGCACTTCTATCAATTGCCGTTGCCCGTTGCGGTCTTCAATGGTAATCGGCACCATCATAATATATTTCTTTTATCAACATTAAAAAGCATGAATACCATTTACGGTCGTATACTTAAAACTCAGCCGCTGATCAGGGTATACATATTTAAACGCACTCTGCGCCATCATGGCCGCTTCATGAAACCCGCACAAAATGAGCTTTAACTTACCGGGATAGGTGTTGATATCGCCAATGGCATAAATGCCCGGAATATTGGTGGAATAATCGGTGGTCTGCACCGCAATGGCGGATTTTTCGATCTGTAATCCCCAGCCGGCAATGGGCCCCAGCTTCGGGCTCAGGCCAAACAAGGGTACCAGGTAATCGGCATTTACAACATTTACTTCATTTTTATCATCGGTGATATGCACCTGCTTCAGGTGGCCGTTGCCGTCTATTTTTGAGATGTTGGATTTGAGTACCAGATTGATCTTGCCATTTGTGGCCAGCTGAAATACTTTTTCTGCCGAATCCGGTGCGCCCCGGAAGGTCTCTCCCCTATGCACCAGCGTTACCTTAGCGGCGATACCGGAAAGCAGGATGGTCCAGTCCAGCGCAGAATCCCCGCCACCGGCCAGGATGATCTCCTTATCCCGGAACAGCTCGGGGTCTTTTACAATATAGGATACGCCTTTACCTTCAAAATCCGTCAGCCGCTCTATGACCGGCTTGCGCGGCTCAAAGCAGCCCAGTCCCCCGGCAATGGCTATGGCCTTACAGGAAACGGCCGTTCCATCACTGGTCACCACCGTAAAACCATCTGCCGCATTACCCTGTATGGTTTCTACCCGCTCCCCCAATGTAAACGTGGGATGGAAGGGCGCTATCTGCTGCATCAGGTTGTCAATAAGCTCCTGCGCTTTTACTTCCGGATAGCCCGGGATATCATAAATGGGTTTTTGCGGATAAATTTCAGAAAGCTGTCCGCCTACCTGGGGCAGGGCATCGATCAGATGACAGCGCATTTTCAATAAGCCCGCCTCAAAAACCGAAAACAATCCAACCGGCCCCGCACCAATAACACAGATATCTGTTGTATGCATGAAATTTATTTTAAATTTTCCGCAAATTTCCGCCGTTTGGCCCATGCCGTATTTACGATATCAGAAAAATGATTGTCGGGATTGGGAAAATTTTATACGAGGCTATTGGGGGAACGCATTTTGGGGCGACGTGGTGACTGGTGGGATGGAGCGGCTGATTTTTAATTGGTGGGCACCTATCTGACCCAGCGCTGCTCAACATTCCCAGATCACCTTTATTTATCCTGCCAGTAAAGCAGTTCCGGATTATGTCTGGCAGACAGCTTATCAAACTTATCGTAATCAAGACTTAAATAATGCTCGGCATCTAACGAAAACAAGCCAGCCTCATAGCCTTCGGCAATTGTATAAAACAAGTTTGTTAACGAATGATATAAATAATCAGGATTCTGGCCAAAGGTATTTGTCCAGAATATTTGACCTTCATTTCTGGTACCACTATTTAAATCCACCCAATAGCAATTTCCGGCACCATCCTCTAAAAAAGGGAACAATTTGGTCTGCGCATAAACTGTGATGTCAGGCTGAGCTTGTCGAAGCCTTTTAAGAGAAATGTGCCCTTCGTCAGGCTCAGGACGACATTTTTCTTCATTTCGTGCGGCAAAATTGAAAAGTTTAAACAAGTTCAATATAAACTATATAAAAAATCACAACCTGATATACTTTGCCCCATATTACTGGTTATTACTCCGCCTCATAGATCAGCTGCACCACTCCGGAACGGAAGGTATTGGTTTTTAGCAGGCGCAGGGCCAGCCGTTCTTTCAGGTCCTCAAACAGGGGTTTACCACTGCCCAATGCGATGGGATGCACGGAGATGCGGTAGGTGTCAATCAGCCTTTCGCGGATAAAGGTTTTTATAAGGCCGGCGCCACCATACAGCCAGATATCGCCCCCATCCTCTTTTTTAATGTCCGCTACCCGGTTCACAATGTCATCACTAATAAAGGTGGCGTTATCATCCTGCCGGGATTGAGTGGAGAATACCACTTTCTTTTTTGAATGCACTGCCTTCCACAATGCCTGCTCTGCTGCAGGGGCACCGGCTTC
>DASVMC010000276.1:0-3241 GCA_036384555.1 Niabella sp.
TTTCTTCCGGGTCGCTGGCCAAGAGCGCGATGTGTAATATGAGATTTTTTTGAATGATGTCTCCTGGTAATTGTACCTCTTTCAGAAGAGTGGCAGGGGTATCTCTTTTAAATGACAGCCACTCCAGGGGTTGATTTAAAAAATGTCCTTTCACCTGCTGAGCTTCTTTTACATTAAATTCGTAATCCGGGTAGAAATAAGAAGGATATCCTCCTGAGTAAATAGTGATACCCGACCAGGAAGTGTCTGTAATATCGCGGACTCTTTTGATGCGGATGACATCAAAGTCGTGTGAAACCGTTTTACTGATAAAATAGTTTTCGGGCAAACTGAAAATAAATTTCTTTTTTTCATCATAGGCTGTTACAGCTTCTGTTCTTTTTTGCAGTTCCAGTCTTCGTTTGCCTTCTGTAATGGTTTGAAATATATTATCTGTTAATTCCTGAAAATCATTCTTAAATTGAAACGCGTTAGGATTGATATAGGCCGTTATATCGAAAATCGTATTGTCTGCAGCTTTTATCAGCAACCTGCGTATGGGAATAGCATTTTCTGATGAATCATACAGCAGTGGTTTTTCGAGTAATACATCGAGTGAGTCAGTTTGCTTCAGCCGCTCTACCGTAAAGTCTGCTTTATCCATTTGCCGAACGGCCTCAAAAAAATGACGGTCTGATTTTTGGAACAGTTCCCGGGCAAAAAAAACGATTCGCATGCTGTCGATGTCCATAACGATCCTGGTTTCCGCATTTTCACTGGGATTGGCTTCCATGATGTCAACAGCCCGCATTACATTCTTTGCTTTCTCCGGAAAGACAAGATATACTCTTCCGTTTAGTATGGACTGTTTGTTGGATAATTCCAGATTTTTGATCTGCGCAAAAGAGTTGATGGTCGTTAGTAAGAGAACAAGAAGGAAGCATTGATTAGGTCCGGCTTTAAACAGGTAGTTCATTTCAATTAAGGTTTTTGTAAAGCTATGAAAATTTGTTATAATGTCCATAGCCACTTATCAGCTTGTTACTGAATTTCTAAGCCAGTTTTATTTCCGGTACATCACCTTTTACCACCAGATGTCCTTCGGTAGCTTTTTTTATATCCTCAACAGATACACCGGGCGCCCGCTCCTGCAGTACAAAACCCTCATCGGTAACTTCGAGTACGGCCAGGTCGCTCACGATTTTTTTAATGCATTTTACACCGGTAAGGGGTAGGGTGCATTGCTTTAATAGCTTGGATTGACCATCCTTGCTGGTATGTTGCATGGCTACGATGATATTTTTAGCTGCCGCTACCAGATCCATGGCGCCGCCCATGCCTTTTACCATTTTCCCCGGGATCTTCCAGCTGGCAATATCACCGGTATCGCTTACCTCAAAAGCACCCAGTACCGTAAGGTCGATATGCCCGCCACGGATCATGGCAAAGCTGGTGGCTGAATCAAAATAAGCCCCGCCGGGCAGCAGGGTAACCGTTTGCTTGCCAGCATTGATCAGGTCCGGGTCGGCAGTGCCCTTTTTGGGGAAAGGCCCCATACCCAGCATGCCGTTCTCCGACTGCAGGACCACTTCCATACCTTCGGGGATATAATTGGCTACCAGGGTCGGGATACCAATGCCCAGGTTTACATAGTAGCCATCCTTTAATTCCTGTGCAATGCGTTGTGCGATCTGTTGTTTTGTGAGGCTCATAATATGTTTGTTAAATGCGGGTAGTATTCAGGGAGTAGCCAGCGGGAAGTAGTTAGTAGGGGAGTAACAGTAACGAATGGGCTGATACTGCTTGCTATTCCCGTTCTCTATTTCTTGCTTCCCGATGCTAAATTTTCGATCATTTTACTTAGCATTCTGAATATAGATTCAAGATATTCTTCAAGTTTTAAAATTTCATCTTTTTTTAAGTATTCAAGAATTAAAGATATTTCTATTTGTGTGTCAACTTCTACCAGTGAACTTCGGGAGATTTCATAAAATCTTTTCTTTTCAACTTTTGAATTTCTTGCAGCTCCTTCTGCCAGGTTACTGCAAACAGAAATAGCAGCCCTACGAAGCTGGCTTACTAAAATGAATTGTTCCTCTTTAGGATAAGCCTGGGTGTACAGATATATTTCTTTTACTAATTGTAAAGCAAATTGATATACCTGCAGTTTTTTGTGTGATAGTTCTAACATGCTATCTATCTTTTATTTTAAAATAAACCTATACTTGCTACTAGCCATTCCCTACTTTCCTATGTCCACCCCACTTGCTACTAACCATTTTCTACTTACTATTCCCTCTCTGTCAATTGCTCAATTCTTTTTTCATAATTCGTTCCCTGGAAGATCCGTTTTATATAAACCCCGGGTGTGTGGATCTGCATGGGGTTTAATTGTCCGGCAGGTACCAGCTCTTCTACTTCTGCAATGGTGATCTTTCCTGCGGTGGCCATGGGGTGATTAAAATTGCCGGCTGTTTCTTTATAGATCAGATTGCCATGGGTGTCACCTTTCCAGGCTTTGATGAGCGCAAAATCGGCGGTCAGCGCCTGTTCCAGCAAATGGGGTTTTCCATTAAACTCGCGGACTTCCTTTCCTTCCGCCACTTCGGTACCAAACCCTGCTGGTACGTAAAAGGCGGGAATGCCGGCACCTCCTGCCCGGCAGCGTTCGGCCAGGGTGCCTTGTGGGATCAGCTCCACTTCCAGCTCCCCATGTAAAAGCTGGCGTTCAAACTCCGCGTTCTCTCCCACATAAGAGGAGATCATTTTTTTTATCTGTTTTTTTTGCAGCAGCAGGCCGAGCCCAAAATCATCCACACCGGCGTTGTTGGAAATACAGGTAAGCTCTTTCAGGTCCGTTTCCGTGAGCGCCCTGATGCAGTTCTCCGGGATGCCGCAGAGTCCGAACCCACCTACCATTAATGTCATGCCGCTTTTGATCCCATCAATAGCTTCCTGTGCGTTTTGTACTACTTTGTTCATAAAGATTGTTTTTTACCGCTGAAACGTTCTTTTCTACAAATGATAAATCAAGCCGATACCGTTTTCCGTAGTCGCAAATTCAGGAGCTGCTTTCTTCCAGTAACGGTGCTGTTTCTGATGGCTCAGGTACATCGCTGCATCAAACAACAGCAGCCCTGCTCCCTGAACGATCAATGAATTTCCGTATCCTTCGTTTCTTGCGCGATTCTTTGCTTTATCCGCTTTTGCTTTTAAAAAGACCCCGGTACCTATGTACAGCAGATCAAGACCACCATTGATC
>DASVMC010000277.1:0-6259 GCA_036384555.1 Niabella sp.
TACCTCCGGGTCTGTTCTCTAAAATATGACGCCCGGATGCTGGGTACTGGATGCTGGGCGCTCGATGCTGGTTACCTGATTCCGGATGCATTGCTATCTGGCAGGGAACCACGGTGCTGAACTCTGAAAAAACAATTAACTTCATTCCATGGGAACTTTAGAACTTTACAACAATACCTTGCTCATCTCATCGCACATTATTACTTACGGCAATGCTGCAACAGCAGCGATCACCGAACAGATAAGAGATGAAATAGAAACCATGTGGAATGCACCGGAAGGTACCGTATTGCTGAAAAAACAGGAATACAGCGTCCGGTTCAGGATAACAGCAGCCTGTATGCCTCAAATAGCCCCGGAAGAAATACTGGGGAATGACAGTCCGCTCAATAATTATTTCCGCATTGAAGAATATGTACAGGGCAATATTTCCTTTGTTGACGGGCTGGGATGTAATACCGGCTATTTTAAGCTGGAAAATTTATACCCCGGCTCTACTACAGCCGCACACGAATACGGCCATACGCTGGGACTGGAACACCCGTCAGACCTGGATTTCCGGGGTAAGGGAGTTCCGGGGATCATGTACCCGAGGGGAACACTCGTGGATGCCATGTATCAGTATGATCCCGGCAAGCCGGCCGGTGTAACAGGAGGTACTATGCATCCTATGTACCGGAAAGTAAGAAAAGAAGACATCTTATTATTGGAAACAGAGCTGGCCGGTTTTAAAAACGGGGTTGCTATTATCGGCGATTTCAGCAGTGTATGGCATCCGGTGCATCAGGAACATTCCTGAGCCTGCCCTCACGGCTGCTGAGAAACCTCATTGAACAGTGGTAAGTGGTATGTTACAGCTTTCAGGCAAATACAGATGATGCCGTTACGATTCAGTTTTTCATCAATATGTAATGATCGGCCATGCTGCTGTTAATTGCATTTCCATTCATATCCAGCTGTGTCAGTGAATTTGGGCTGATAGTATAAATTACCGGTCGTTCTACACCGGCTCCTTCCAGCTTCAGGTATAACCTGCCATCTTTAACTTCGTACTTTCCTTTATTGGTAAATGAATCCAGCGGTTGTGTGCCTTTATAGATCTCTTTCATAAAAAAAGACTGATCATCGTACAGGGTTATTGAGGTTTCAATTCCTTCACAACTCGCACAGGGCAGCAGTCCTGTATAAGTACCCTGCAGCTTGTGTGTATCAGATCCGGTTTTCACGGTTGAATCAATTGTAGCATCCGGCGAATACGCATATACCGAATCACCTGCGCCCTTCCCGGAGGTTCCGGATTCGTGATCGGCGCATCCGATCAATATCAATAGTAAAAACGGAAGCAATTGCTTTCTGATCATTTGCCCACTTATTTTTTTGGTACAGTAATGCCGGACCTGCTGCGTCGATCGTGCAACGCTTATTTGCCTGTGTCCAGCGGAAATTCTAAAACAAAAGTACTTCCTTTTCCCAATGTACTTTCCACTTTAATAGAGCCTCCATGCGACTGGGTCACCGATTTCACATAATTCAATCCCAGTCCAAATCCCTTCACATTGTGCAGGTTCCCTGTATGTGCCCGGTAGAATTTCTCAAACACCCGTTTCTGGGTTTCTTTGCTCATGCCAATACCGTTATCCTCAAACCGTAATACCAGCCGGCCATTGGCGTTATAAGAAGTTATTTTTAAAAAGATCGGCACATGGTCTTTCGAATACTTTACAGCATTATCTACCAGGTTATTCACGAGGTTGGTAAAATGTACTTCATCTGCTATAATGAGATCGTTGGACGCATTCAGGCTCAATGCTGCTTTTCCGTTTTTTTCCTGCAGCTGCAATAAAAATTTATCAACAATAAGTTTTACGATTTCATGAACATGCAATGGCGCTTTGTCCAGTTCAACCTCCTGCTTCTCAAATTGGGAGGCTTTTAAGATGGCTTCCACCTGTTTGTTCATCCGTTGATTTTCCTCCTTTATAATGCCGCTGAAGTAAGACATCTTCATCTTATCTGCCATTACTTTTTCATTCTTCAGGGCGTCTACAGCAAGGGATATGGTAGCAATCGGTGTTTTAAATTCATGCGTCATATTATTGATAAAGTCATTCTTTATCTCTCCCAGCTTCTTTTGTCGCAGCATGGTATAAACGGTAACAAAAAATGCTGCAATGATCACCAGGGTAAAGAGAATGGCAAGTATGATACTGCCGGTCAGCAATTTCATTACGATCTTCTTGTAATTTAACGCGATCACGCTTAACGACTCATCCTGTGACAAATTTTCGAACATGGAGCCGCTGGGCATTGCAATCAATGCCAGCCCGGGCGAATAATTGTGTATGGTATCCTGGCTTGCCTGCTTATATCCCCGGGACTGCATTTCTACGGGATCGCCCGGCAGGGAAGTATTCAGAATCAGCGCAAACTCAAAGTCCAGGTCTTCCAGGCCGGAATTATTAAATGCCCGCCGGATCTTTTTATAAAGCGAATCCTGGCTCATTTTTGCAAACAGGGTATTCAGCCTGCTTCTTTCATGTAGTCCCCTGTTAAAAAGCAGGATATTGTTATCATAGAGTCCGGAATAGGGTGTAGCGTATTGTGCTTTGAACTGGATCAGCTCAAATGCTACAGATTTGATGGAATTATCAATTTTCTGACGCACCTGGTCCTCTCTTAATATCACATTATTTTTTAGCCAGGAAACCTGCAGCAAAATAATGCCTAAAAGAGACAGGGTAATTAAAACAGTGATCAGTACAAATAGCTTTTTCACAAAATTTCAAACTAGGTATCGCAAATATAACCATAGCCGGCCAACCGTAAAAACCGCAGTTTCCTATAGGTTTATATTTAACTTGCTTTTATAAGCGCATCTGTTTTAATCATATATTTGAACTATGGAACCAGCAAGCGGCACATTTCTGATCGCCAATCCGCATTTAAATGATCCGAACTTTGTAAGAACCGTCGTTTTTTTATGTGAAAGCGATGCGGAAGGCAGCCTGGGTTTTGTTATGAACCGGAAAACCGGTCAGACAATTGGAGATCTGATCCCTGAAATGGAGGGGCAGGATTTTCCGGTATACGAAGGCGGCCCCGTTGGATTGGACAGTATTCATTTTTTACACCAGTACCCTTCAGAAATACCCGGCGGAAAGGAAATTACAGACGGCATTTACTGGGGAGGTGATTTTCATACATTGGTAGCCCTCATGGCAGATGGACGAATAGAAGCAGCGAAAGTCCGTTTTTTTCTTGGTTACAGCGGATGGGACGGAGGACAGCTTGCTATGGAAATGGAGGAAAAGACCTGGATCGTAACAGCAGCTACCAGCAGATTTGTTTTCAGCAATAATGAAAAAGAACTCTGGAAGGATATTTTACAGCATCTGGGGGGCGATTACCAGCTCATCATCAATGCCCCTATTGATCCAAGGTTAAATTAGTTCCATTTATACGCCCATTGCTACTATCCTGTACCTTAACTCATTTAAATTATTTACATGATGAAACGTTTATTCTTTTCAATAAGCCTTGCTGTTTGCCTGCTTTTTTCGGGTTGCGATACGCTGCAATCTGTAAGCAGCGGCTTATCCCAGTTACAAATGGCAGCCGGCCTCCGGGAAGCCTTAACCCAAGGTCTTTTCAGCGGATTTGAGGCTTTTGCCAACCCTAACCAGGGCAACCCGCTGGTTCGCTTCGCTTTTCCCGGCGATGCGGCCAAAATCGAAAAAACGCTGCGGGACCTGGGCCTGTCGTCTGTTGTTAATCAGATGACGTCCAAATTCACCAACGCCATGGGACAGGCCGTAGTGGAAGCAAAACCAGTTTTTTTGAATGCGGTAAAAAATATGAGCATCACCGATGCGGCCTCCCTGTTACTGACCAATAACCACCATGCCGCTACTGATTATTTTAAAACCCAAATGAGTCCCGATCTTATGAGCAGGTTCCGTCCTATTGTAGACAATACCGTAAGAACCAGCGGGGCTGATAAGGATTACCAGAATATTGCGAAAACCTATAATGCAATTCCTTTCTTAAGCAAAAAGCTGGAACCGGACCTGAATCAGTTTATTGCAGGACGCGCTATTGACGCAATGTTCCTTTATGTGGGTAATGAAGAGGAAAAAATACGCACCAACCTTGCCTTTAGAAAAACAGCTTTGCTGAAAACTGTTTTTGGTTATGCCGATCAGCAAATGCGCAACAATCCCGCTGGTTTGCGGTAAAGGTTCGCTTTTGCGCATCTTATGAACGCATTGTATTGGTGTTCATTCCGAAAGAAACGCTCTTCCGGATCGGCAAACTCCGGTACAGCAACCGGTCACTGCGCATATCCCTACTGCCCGCTGAAGCAAAAAACAGGCTGTACCTGTGCACCACTTATTATTTCCCGCAAAATTATTTATATCTTTAAAGATAGATTATAACTAAACCCCATTATCTAAACTTTAAATTGTAAACTTATGAGTGATCCAAACTACGGTTACTCCGGTGGTCAGGCAGGTTTTCCTGGTCATGGCGATTCCGATTTATTTAATGACCAGCTGTTACCCGTTCAGTATGGCAGCTTCTGGGAACGTTTTGCGGCAATTCTTATAGATGGTCTTATTATTGCTGTAGCCGGTGCTATTCTCAATTCTATATTTGGGCTAGGATTTTCAAGGGAAATGTTCTACCAGAACGATACCAATGTTATATATGCTGCCTACTGGAAAAGTAATACGATCCCGTTTGTAATCCAATGGCTTTACTTCGCGTTTATGGAATCCAGCCCCAGGCAGGCTACCCTTGGGAAAATGGCGCTGGGCTTAAAAGTAACCAGCATGGATGGCCGGCGGATCACTTTCCTGAATGCGACGGGCCGCTATTTTGCTAAAATCATATCAGCCCTCATTCTGCTGATCGGATACCTGATGGTATTGTGGGATGATAAAAGACAGGCGCTGCACGATAAATTAGCAGGTACACTAGTAATAAAAAAAGGATAAAAGTATAATTAAAAAAGCCGGGACACATAACCCGGCTTTTCTAATTGAATGGTTTAACAGGACGTCGTGTCTGTGTAATCATTCCGTATATCCTGTATGAGCAGGAACCAGGTTGACTGGTTCATCAAATCATTATTTACCAAAGCTGGTTCACCTTCTGCAACGAATAAGAGAAACCAAGTGCCAGCGTATAATATTTATTAGGATTATTTACATTCTCTCCTGTGTGATTGTCAAGATTTTTAGACAGGAACCGTACATTGCCTTCCAGGAACAAATGTCCCCGGCTGCTGATCTTGTATTTGACGCCCGCTCCCGCAGGCAGCACAAACCCCAGCTTATCTGAAACACTTTTAGAACCATTCGTTGCAGTATAATTAAACAGCCGGTAGCCCCCAACGCCTGCAATGACATAGGGCGACCATTTTGTTACTGCATCGTTTAAAAAATCATATTGCGCTTTTGCAGTTGCTTCAAAAATATTGGTCTTAAAAGAGCCCTTTGCAGCTGCCGTGTTCCGTTCCAGATTATTCCCTTTTATTTCCCCAAAAAGCAACTCTCCCCTTACATATAACTGGGAAGGCAAAATAATATTATGATCATAAAACGCTGATACAGCGTAAGAGGTATGTGTTCCCAGCGGTGTTTCTATGCTATACCGGCCTGCATATCCCAAAGCACCGGCAGTAATGCCAATATCGCTTTTCTGACTAACATAATCCTTTTTATGATCCTGGGCATTTGCAAACATACAGGTACAGGTCAACCCGGTTAAAAGGAAAAAATACTTCATTTTCATATCATATATTTATTTGCCCCACATACGTCTGCTTAAATTATTCAGCTGCTGCTGAATGTCAGTAGCATGAGCATCCGTAAGCGGGTTTTCATTAAATCCGTTCTCAGCGTCTAAAGAAGATTTGGTAACCTTACTGTCAAATAACCGGTTCTCAAACACCTCTTCCCAGGTGATCCGGCCACCCATATCCAGGGGGTTTACAATATTATTCCGTACCAGTGTTTTTCTTAAATCCGGGTAATAAATCCAGAACAGCGCATGTTCACTGTTGGCTACCGTATATCCGTCTGAAGTGGTATAGGTGGAGAGCGGGGCTATCCCCAGGATACGGATATAGGTTTTCCCGTCCCTTTTATTAAACACCCATTCTTCCTTGATCCTGAATTTAAAAACAGAATCACCAGATACCTCCCGGCTGCGCACCTGGTATCCCACAATATTGCCTTCCATATCATACTTGGCT
>DASVMC010000278.1:0-4391 GCA_036384555.1 Niabella sp.
ACATCGCTGTAAAGAAAAATTTGCAAAGAAGTGGTATTGGTACTTTATTAATGCACCGGTTATTTGAAGAAGGTAAAAAGCTGGGTGTTCCGGAAGTTTTTGTTCAGGCGGATAACGTTGACAGGCATGCACATAATTTCTATAAAAAATTAGGCGGTCATGCTGAAACGGGGGTAACGCATTTCAGCTATATCATAAAATGATCTTATGGCCTGGCCTTTCCCGGTTTTCCACCGGAGATAGTAACTTCCCGGCAGTTTCGTGCGGATATCTGCCCCGGGGATCGGGATCCGGCCGGCGAAAATGATTATTACAGGTTGTGCTGAACCTCCGGACAGCAGCGGCAAGAGACGATACGGGATACCTGCCTGTTTACTGGCATTGGTGCATCAAAAATTTAACGGTTGCGCCATCATAATCACTATAGATATGATGAGCGGCTGCTGCAATATTAACCTGCTCCAGTACAGCTTGCTTTTGATTTAGGGACAGATTCTTCAGTACCGGAAATTTGTCGGGATTCTTTCTCAGCGCGGTTGTCAACGTATCAGGCGATGTATTAAAATAGTTTTTATCGTTCACAAATCCATTGGCTTTTAATTCTGCAAATACCGAAGCGGATTGTTCAATAGTAAGCAGTTCGCCCCTGGTAAAGCGTTCGGGATAAAGCGGGCTTCGCTCATTTACAAGGTACCTGCTACAGATACCTCTTGCATTCAATGAATTAGAAAAAGAAAGCGCTGCGGCATTTCCGGCAATGCCAACTTCGGGGTTATTGTCGAACCTTGCCATACAAAACTGAACGGGAACCGTGGTGTTTTGCAGCACGTTTGCGCTGCCCTGTGAACAATACTGTACTTCTGCTTTAAAATGATACAGCGCAGATAATGCAGCTGAGAAAAAACCTCCGTCGCTCATACCAATAGCATATCTTGGCTTCATACGATTAGCCATGCCCCGGTTGTAAAAAGTATTGGTTATAATGCGGATATTGGCATAATCCACATTCAATGCGGAGTCATACGGTAACAGGTTCCATCTTATTTTATCATCCCCATTCTCATCATTGCCGATAGTGGACTCTTCAGATTCCGTAATAATCACGGCTAAATGATTGCTGACCAGGTCTCTTATTATCTGCTGCCATTCATTACCATTTACAATAGCTGCAGCGCTTCCGCCCGTGCCATGCAGCAGATATACAATACCACTGTATCCGTCCGGAAAATAATAATACACGGGCTTTAACCGGTCACGGCCCTTGAGCTGCTCATACTGTAAAGTAAAGGGAATACTGCTTGTTACATTGCCGGTTATGTTTACACTCTTATCCGGCATAATAAACCACGTATGCCATTCATTTGCATCATTCAGCAGGGCATTATCCCCGCTCCAGTTACTAAAAACCTGGTCTGCAGCATAGGCATTGGCAAATACGTGTACCGTATCCCCCGTTTTATACCTGCCGCCGCCGTAACCATTATTTACTATAACGGCAAAACTATCCGATGAAAGCGGAGTACCGGCGCCTGCTTCTTTGCTACAGGATGTAAATAACAGAAACAGGCAAAAAAGACCAAAGGAGATTAAGCTTTCCATAACCCTGCTTTTGAGGTTTGATACGGATTCCGTTAAAAGGTTTAAAAACGTAAAGACTTACATCGGGCTTTTATTTTACTCCCTGCCTTATTACGGCTGCATCCTATAATGGTCTGGGCCGTTGATCAGTATCGGAAATAATTACTCCTGCTTTCAAAAGAAAGCATCAGGAAAGGTGCTGTTCCCCAATGAGAAAAGGTAAACAGCTGCTATTTGTATGCGGTCATAAAGCCCGAGCGGCTCTCTAACTGGGCAATGGCTTTATCAGCGACTTCTTTTACATAAAACACATTGCATTTCAGCTCCGTATCTTCCGGCTCACCGGCTGTCATTAAAGGCAATATCTCTTTGGCATGAAATCGTTTTTCTTTTTTTTCTTCGTTTTCCGAAAAAAAAGAATTGTGATCCGGTTCGTTATTAATGACAGATAAGGGCTCCTTCAGGTATACCGATAGCTTAGCGATCCTGGCTCCTTTTTGGAAGGTTAAAATCGTATTGGAAGAGCCAAACCAGTCTTCCTGGCTGAGCTGTATATCTTCACCAAATTCCTTTACCAATTCATCAACTATCTTTTTTATATCCTTTGCCCGGGCATGTGCTGTTTCAGCACAAACCAATAGTACGTGTTTGTCGTCCCAGTCGGTGAGCAACCCAAGACTCTCAAATCTAACACCGGCAAAGGTGGCAAGCGTTCTGCTGGTGGAAGTACTGTTGGTTGAGTACTGGATCACCCCTTTCATCAACGAGTCCGCCTCAAACCGGTATTCTTCAGACGATACCGAATATCCCGCTTTATTATTGCCACCGAATATTGTTTCATCTTTAAAAAACCGGTCCAGGTCCAGGTTAAAGTCAAAATCATCCAACACCAATGGTTGTTTTCCATATTCTATATTTTGTCCGCAACCAATGAATAGAACGGATAGAATTGACAGATAAATAAAAACAGTTTTACACCGCATAGCTCTTTTATTTTAATCCTGGGTCTGATACAGGAGGTCCTCAATGATTTTATGATCAACCGGCATTTCCACCCTGCCATCCTCATGAATCATTCCGGCCACTTTATCTCTTGAAAAGATTACGATCTTTTTACCGTGCCTTTCATATTCCGTTATTTTTTCGGGCGTTTTTATTCTATTGCCATTTAACTGATAGAAGTCATAGAATTTCCGCCCCCGGTATGCGCCTCTCATTATGATGGTATTTTCAACAAGTTCAGCTCCTTCATATTCAAAAGGTATGATTTCGTTCAGGGCTGCATCTGCTATTCCGATTTGATTATTCTTTTCTTCAAACTCGAACAGCTTGTCATTCAGTTTTCCAATATAGGCCCTGTTGCCGGGCACTTTTTCCAATGTTTTGCTCCCATTGTTCAGCAGGTAAAGGAGCTTGCCCGTTTTTTTATATTCGGTAAAGAAATGATCCCCGTTCCTTTCCAACTGATCGTATTGAGCAGAAATGATCCTGTTTCCATCTCTGTCTGTAATCCCGAATTTGTGCGCTGCCGTATTCTCAAAAACAAAAAATGCGGCACTGCTGTCCAGGCTGTTTTTTGCCATGAATTTTCGCGAAACGGAATCATAATTGCCGCCTATATATAACTGGATTTCTTTGATCTCATACGGAAATTCAATTTCGTATTGCATTTTTGTAATTGTCCAGACGCCGGCATATTTTTCTTCTATATCCTGTATTTTTTTAATAAAAGCCTTTGTTTCTTCCAGGGATCCCTTTTCTTCTTTGTCCAGGCGTTTCATTCCTTTTATTAAACTATAGGCATCTTTTACAAACAGCCGTACTTGTTTTACGGCATCGAATGTTGTTTGCGGAATCGCGGATATGATCCGTATGGCCTTTTCTTTATCCGGTTGCCGGGCAGCTTCATTTGCTAATCCGATAAACTGTTTAAATGCTGTACTGATATCCGGGTTTAATCCACGCAGCGGATTGGCTGAATAAGCATTGCTCCCGACCAGCACTCCGGATGGGGTCACTCCCCGCTTATCCAGCACTTTTGCATGCAGGGCAACGGGCATTGTAAATTCTGCAAAATTTTTACCGGTTGTATCTATTTCAAGGAGCTCATCTTTAAAATTCAACGGCCCTTTTGCATGCTCCGGTATTTTTAAAGTATCAAAACCTGTTGGGAACCGGTATATTGCATTTACCAGAATGCTATCGGCCTGCCGCAATTGTAAATCCGCCAGCTTCATTTCTTTGTCTTTATAGAACAGCTGTTCCATTCTGTACTCAATAACTTCGTCATTGACGGCACCAGCATTGTTTTTATCTCCGCTATAGTCAGTAAAAAATTGAAACCCCGGTTCCGGAATGCGCAGCTCCTGCTGAAATAGCAGTTTTCTGTCGTCTCTGTTAAAGTCCTTCAGCAAACTGTCTTTATTTTCAAATTGAAAAGCAGCTGCGGAATCAATCACTTCTTCTTTAGGATTGCTGCCCGAAAGACCCATAGAAAAGGAATAGGTTAGGTAAATGCCATCGCAGGTATCTATTAAACTTTGAACGGCTGCCGCATCTTTTTTCAACTGTTCTTTTAAATCAGCAAAGTCAAGCTGCTTTCTCTTTTCCAGGTATTCTTTTTTTGAATCGAGCTCTTTTAAATCTGTACTGGTGCAGGAAGCAAGGCAACTAATAAGCAGTAGAACAAATAGGGATCTTTTCATAAGTTGATAAAGCGATTATTTATGGGGCATCAGATGAGCTACAATGACCCGCTAAAGATATTCATTCTGGTTTAATCTTTTTATATTCTTCGTTTCATAGGATGGTAT
>DASVMC010000279.1:0-2462 GCA_036384555.1 Niabella sp.
CGCCTTTGAAAGCATTCTGTTACACTTTCCTTCCGAAAGGATAATTATCTTTTATAAACCGGTTAAAGTAGATACCTTTACTTTTCGCCTCTTTGAGTCCCTGATACACTTTTGCCGGAACTTTATGATAGTTGTACACAGCACCTGAAATGAAGCGGATTTCCAAGATTCTTTTTTCGATGTTGTAATCAAATCCTGAAATAACAGTTGAAGGCATTAAAAATAATAGGTATTTCTGAAAAAGGTTTTGTCAGGAATAGGGCTTCAAGATGCCGCATTTAAAACGTACTGCCTTTTATCGTTGTTGCCTGTTAATCAGAAGCTGGCTTTCAAGACTAATTTAAAGAATCTATCAATTCTGTTCCAAAACAATAAACACTCATCAGCTACCGGTCGAACCGGTGTTCCGTTCATTAGCCAGGCCGATCAGCCGGCGGGCGGCAGCTCCCGCCGAAAGAGGATTCTGACCCGTAACCAGCAAGCCATCTGTCTCCACATGACTAACAAAAGGAAAAGAAGCGTTGCGAAAATCTGCCCCTAATTTTTTCAGCCGGGTTTCGAGTTTATAAGGAATATTGTTTGACCGGAATGTAAGTTCTTCTTCCTCGTTGGTAAACGCAGTGATCTTTTTACCGGTTAATAATCCCGGCTTTATTTCTGCAGCCATGATAAGTGCCGCAGGCCCATGGCAAACGGCGCCAACTGGCTTACCAGCCATTAAATAATGAACGATCAATCGCCCGCTAAGTTCATTTGCTGCAAGATCCCATAACGGGCCATGCCCGCCCGGATAAAAAGCAGCATCAAACATTGTGGGATCGATCTCTTCTAACATCAATGTATTATCAAAAACGGTTTTAACTCCCGGATCATCAATAAAACGGCGATTCGCCTTGGTAATGTTTTCAGTTATAGTACTGAGCGGATCAATTGGAGGTATTCCTCCGGCGGGGCTGCTCAAGGTCACCTTCCATCCTGCATCTGTAAACTCATAATACGGTTCGGTAAACTCACTTAGCCAAACGCCGGTGCGCCTTTCTGTATTTTCCATTTCAGCATGAGAAGTCAGCACCATTAATACGTGATTCATTACAACATAATTTTACATTATAGAAAAAGCAGCGCTGGTATCTGGGTTAAAATTTACTTTGTCTTTTCCAGGCTTTCGATATGTTTAAGATGAGAGCGCAATACAGGTAACGTTTTTACTGCAAACGCTCTGATGTCATTATCCTGAACGTCCTGTTGGGCATTTTCAAAAAGCCTGATCGTCTTTTTATGATCTTCAACCATTTGTTTTATATACGCCTTGTCAAAATCTGCCCCGTTCTTTGAAGACAGGTCTGCTGCAACTTTTTGCATTTCGTCGCCGGGAGCCGCCGGAAGTGTAATATTCTTACCAGCAGCGATCATTTTCAATTCATCATTTGCCTTTGAATGATCAGTTACCATCATTTTGCCGAATTCCTTTACTCCAGGGTTTGTGCTCTTGTTCTGCGCCATTTCCCCTAACTGCACCTCTGCCATCCCTCCGTTGGCAGCATCAACGGCAAAACGGGCATCTTTCTCTGCGATAGCAGGAGGCGTACCTGCTGACTGGCTGCTATCAATCATCGCCTCATTTGTACTGTCTGCCCGGGATGTAGTATCCTTAGACTGCTGGCCATTACAGCTCCAAAAGAATGCAGTAACACCAACTGCTAACAATTTTAATGCTGTTTTCATAATTCTTTTATTTGATAATTTTTAAATGCTGAAATACAAAGCTGTACAGGCAATTACCGTACCCCGGCTTATTTGCCGCATTAAAACCGGCTTTTTAAAGCAACCTGTTGATTATACGGGCCAGTATAGCCAATAAAGGGGAACATTTTCTACAATGCGCTGTACCGTGCTCATGCGTGCTTTACCTGATGCATCACTCGTTTATTGATTTGCTAGAAAGTATGCACATACTGTAGGACTCGGAGCGACACCGAGCCTAACAATACCGTTGCCCATACCTTTTACCACAGCAATTCAGGTTACCGGTCAGGCTCAGTTCCATCCTTTAAAATATTTATCAGCGCTCGTGCAGCAGTTCCTCGCAGCAGGGGGAGAAATAAAAGAAGCAACCATCGTTCAAAAGGTGGAACAAAAAGAAGGAATCCAGGAAGTATCTTCAACTACAGGCCGATACAATGCCACAGACGTGGTATATGCCACCCATATTCCTCCGGGTGTCAACCTGTTGCATTTCCGTTGCGCGCCCTATCGCTCCTATGTTCTGGGTATTAAGCTTGCGGATCATTCTTATCCCGATGCACTGATCTATGATCTGGAGGATCCCTATCATTATTTCAGGACGGCCTGGCACCAGGAAGAACCGTTATTAAATGTATGTGCAAACATGGTAAGCATTTAAAGAAAAAGAGGCTCAACAAAGCCTCTTCCAGTGTCGGGGAGACAGGATTCGAACCTGC
>DASVMC010000280.1:0-4295 GCA_036384555.1 Niabella sp.
AGGGAATTGAAGCTGTTAAAGGACGGAGGTATTGGCGGAGTGGAAATTAACCCGATAAAATTCCCGCAACGGACGGATGACATGGGAATTCCATCCCTGCAATGGCTGGGAGATGAATGGATTGATGCGCTTGATTTTACATTAACAGAAGCAAAAAAACTGGGACTGACCTGCGACCTGATCGTTGGGTCCGGATGGCCATTTGGGGCAGAGTATCTTGAAGGGGATGAGTGTGCAGATGTAATGACGATAGGTGTTAAAAAGGTAACAGGGCTTATGGACTTTGAAGCCCCGTTGCTGGATTTTATTAAAGAGGCAGATCCGGCCACTACCAGCCCTTTTCCGCACCGGAAAATTGAAGTCCAGCGCGTTTTTATGGTGCCGGACCCGATGAAATCTTTGACAGAAATAGTTGATCTGTCGGACCAGATAGCTTCCGGGTTTATAAAAACCAAGGTGCCAAGAGGCAATTATGCCATTTATGCGCTGGTTAAAACAAGGGCTTTCCTGCAGGTGATCAACGGAGCGCCGGGCGCTAATGGCCAGGTATTGAATCATTTTAATAAGAACGCAGTTGAAAAATACCTGAACCACATGACCGATACCATTCAAAGAAGGATTGGACCGCTTAAAGACAGGGTGCGTGCCTTATTTGTTGACAGTATGGAACTTGAAGGAGCTAACTGGACAGCTGATATGGCGGAGGAGTTTCAAAGAAGAAGGGGATATGATATAATGCCGTACCTGGCCCTGATATTATTTAAGACCGGAGGCATGGGCAATGTGTATGATTATGATTACGGTACCCGGTTTACCCAGGAGCTGGAGGATACGATTGAAAAGGTCCGTTGCGATTTTGACAGAACCAAGATTGAATTATTGAAGGAACGATTTGTGACCACCTTTCAGCAATGGTGCAAAAAAAACGGGATGCTGTCCCGTGCACAGGCCTATGGAAGAGGATATCATCCGCTGGAAGCCAGCATGGGGATGGATATACCCGAAGGAGAAACCTGGATCAAGTATGGGGTTGGGGAAGAAATGCCCGAATCCGATTACCGTATAGGGCGGGCATATAGCATGGTGAATAAATTTGTTTCTTCCGGCGCCCACCTCGCCGGTAAACGGGTTATCAGCTGTGAAGAGTGTACAAATACAGATATGGTATTTAATGCTTCCCTGCAAATGTTGAAACTGGCTTCCGATGAGAGCCTGATAACGGGCATAACCCATTCTGTCTACCATGGGTTCAATTATTCTCCCAAAAATGCGCCCTTCCCGGGATGGATCCGCTATGGCAATTACATGAATGAAAACAACACGTACTGGCCTTTTTTCAAACGGATCAATGATTACAAAGCCAGGGTATCTGCATTGTTGCAGCATGCAGATATGTTCGCAGACATCGCAATACTCCCACCCTTATATGATGCATGGGGAAAATTCGGGGCACCTAATGAACCCTTTCCGTCATTAACCTACCCCACCAATTTATCCCTGATCTGGGAGGCCATGCAGCAGCACGGTAACAGCAGCGATTATGTTTCAGACTACATCATTAACAACGCAACCGTTGAAAATGGCTTTTTACAATATGGACCACGAAAATACCATACCATTTTTTTAGTCCACGTTCAAAGCCTTGAGCCGGTAACCGCAAACAAATTACTACAGTTTGTAAAAAGCGGAGGTAAGGTTTTTTGTATACAGAATACACCTGACCGGTCTGTGGGGTTTATTAACGCAGCACAGCAGACCACGCTGGTAAAAAATATTGTTGAAGAACTGAAAAAATTCCCCGAACAATTTATTTATATAGAGCGCCCTGAAGAAAATTATCCCGACTGGTATAAAGCCCTGCAGGAAAAATACAATATCCGGTCCTATGTAAAAATTAAGAACAATAACCCGTTCATAAAGCAGATCCGGTATACCAATGAGGAAATGGATATGCTGCTGGTGTTCAATTCTGATTATAATCACAGTTATGACGTAAGTATAGAGCCCGGCGAAACCATTTACGGAGCCCGGTACGGACACTACTGGGATGCCGTTACCGGTCAGTTATACCAGTTGTCAAATGATCAGCAAATAAACCTGACCCTTTACCCTGCGGATATGCGCATTTTTGTTTTTGAAAAAATGAAAAGGAAAAAAGCGCCCCTGTATACCGAAGTAAGAACGGTAAAAGAAGAGGATAAGAAAATACAGGGTCCCTGGCAGGTGGAACTGCATCATATTGACGGGTCTGTTAAAAATGCCACTTTTTCAGTGCTACAGGACCTGAAGCTGCTACCGGATTATGAAAACTTTGCAGGAACGCTTATCTATAAGTGTACTATTGATAAAGATACGCTGGACCCTTCCTATATTGATCTTGGTAATGTACAGGGCATTTCTCAACTAAGACTGAATGGAAAAGAAGTGGGCGTACGTTGGTATGGCCGCCACCTGTACAGCATAAAACCCTTCCTGAAAGCCGGCAGTAATGCCCTGGAGATAGCTGTAACTACTACCATGGGTAATTATATGAAATCACTGTCAGATAATCCCATAGCACAGTACTGGACCAATGGCAAACGAAAGCCACAACCTATGCGTTCCATGGGTTTAATAGGGCCGGTTACTGCTTTTTAAAACCATTAAAATGAATAGGAAACAATTGATCAGTTGCTGTTTCTTTTTGTGTTTTGTCTTTATAGCAAGGGCAAAGGATTACAGCGCATTGAGTTTTGGAGCAAAAAACAACGGTATTAGCCTGAATACGTCCATTCTTCAGGCCGCTATTGATTATATACATGACAACGGCGGTGGCAGGCTTGTATTTGATGAGGGAAATTACCTTACCGGTTCTATTTACCTCAAATCTAATGTAATACTACAGCTGAATAAGGGCGCAGTATTGCTTGGGTCTACAAATCCGTTTGATTATATAAAGGACCCTTACATCGGGTGGACCTCTATGCTCTTTGCCATTAAACAGGAGCATATTGGGCTTACGGGGGAAGGCACCATTGATGGCCGTGGCTTTTTAACAGCCAATAACATGGTTACCTATATCCATAAGCAGCTGGTGGATGACCCGTTAAAATATGACCGGCCAAATGAAACCAACCGTCCGCAAAATGTTTATTTCAGAGAATGCGCAGGTGTTACAATAACAGGCATTACACTGAAAAACCCGGCCAGCTGGAACCAGACGTATGACCAGTGTAAAAACTTATATGTTGATAGTATACATGTAGATAGTAAGTCCTATTGGAATAACGACGGTATTGATGTGGTGGATTGCGATGGTGTGGTAATTAAAAATTCTTTTTTTGATGCCGCAGATGATGTGATCTGCTTTAAATCGCACGACGCCACCAAACTTTGCCAGAATGTGGTTGTGGATAACTGTGTGGGAAGGTCAAGCGCCAATGGGTTGAAATTTGGAACGGTTTCAAGAGGCGGATTTAAAAATTTTAAAGTAACGCGGCTAAAGATCTATGATACCTACCGGTCAGCGATCACTTTTGCCGCGGTGGATGGTGGAAGTATTGAAAATATACTGGTAGACGGGGTAACCTCCCTGAACACGGGCAATGTTATTTATTTGCGTATCGGCGATCGTTGGAGCAATGGGAAAAAGCCTTCCATGAATAATGTTGTGATCAGAAATGTCTATGCGGAAGTTCCTTCTTCAAAGCCCGATTCCGGATACAGTTATGAAGGCCCTGTTGAAGATCTGCCCCGGAATATATCGCCTTCCAGTATTATAGGGCTGCCCCAGTATAAGATCAGGAATGTAACCTTAAGCAATATTGAGATTGTATATCCGGGCGCCGGCAATCCGCATTATGCCCGGCGTGGTACTTCAAAAGCAGAATTGGCAGCAATACCTGAAATGCCCAATGCATACCCGGAGTTTTCCCAGTTCAAGGAGCTGCCGGCCTGGGGCTTCTATGTCCGGCATGCTGAAGGGATCACTTTTGATAATATAACACTAAAAGCTAAAGAAGGCGATTACCGGCCGGCGATTGTTTTTGACGATGTAAAGGGCGCTTCGTTTAAAGCAATAACAATAAAGGAACCGGACAGCAAGGGTAAAAAGCAGTCTATCTTAAATAATACAACTAAAACCCGGTAAGGGTATTTTACGGACCCAAAAAATTAAATAATGCGACGTATAAAAGCAGTGATAATAGTACTATTGTTGCCCTTGTTTGCCCTGGCAAAGGACTACAATGCCTCTTTGTTTGGCATATTGTCAGATGGTATTACCAATAATACAGGCTCCATTCAAAAAGCAATTG
>DASVMC010000281.1:0-6132 GCA_036384555.1 Niabella sp.
CAGGTAAAGATTCGATTACTACGGAAATGGCAGAGACGAATCTGTTCGGTTTAAAAATCAACATACTTTCGCCGACCCCTGAAAATCTGCAAAATCTAAACCTGCTTTGGATGACCGAAGAAGCAAAAGGCAAATTGGGTCGGAGCAGTGACAAGGCGGATCATACAAAAACAATTGAAGAATTAAAAAACACACCTTTTTCCGGCGATAATGATCAGGTAAATGCTAGTTCAATTGCCCTCTTAGTAAAGTACAATGATATTAATTGTCTATTACTCGCAGATAGCCACCCTTCTGAAATCGAAAATAGACTATCAGCTATCGGCTACTCTAAAGCCTTACCGCTGGAAGCCGCTATAATGCATCTTGCCCATCATGGTAGTAAAGCAAATACTAGTCCTGCGTTATTAAGTATGGTTCGCACATGTAACTTTGTCATCACTGGTAACGGCATCCATAATAGACATCCAGATAAAGAGACATTGGTTAAATTACTGGTTCAGGAAGATAGAAAAGTAGCACCAATCAATCTTCACTTTCCCTGCAATACCCGGGAATTACAGAACCTATTTGTCGTAGATCAAAATCCTTTTGAACGATTTAATTTTACCTGTTCATATCGGGGAACCGAACAGAACGGAATAAGTTTTGCGTACTTACCTGTAAACAATGAAGAATGACTGAAAATATACCTCAATTGGCAACGGCACGAATACTGTGTAATGGTAACATAGGAACGGTTGTAATATTTTTCCCAAGCCAGGAGGATGATTATGTTTATATACTTAGTGCAAAGCATTGCCTGACTGGTAAAAATTTTGATCAACAATATAGAAAAGAAGATATAGTTCTCGACAAGATTTTCAATTCAAGAGACAGTACATATCATACTTATACCCTAACAGAAACTGACATTGTCATAATCTCCGGCGATTGTGAGGATGTTGCTTTATTAATTTTACCCAAGCAACGTATAGTCGAACTTACTGGAAAAGAGTTTTTCTATTCGGTTGCGGATACGGATGTTCAAATTAAAGATTATGAGATTCGTGGGTTTGCAAATTTCAATGATCAGCAAACTGACCGTCTTTTGCCATTAAAATTTATAGAGAACCAAAAGGATAACAACAACCTCTTTACACTGAAGTCGGAAGAGGTATTAGACACCTATTATCAGCAGGCCTTAGATAACGTAGAAGGTATGTCCGGATGTGGTGCATTTGCATTACTCAATGGAAGTGTTTACCTGACTGGCATCATACATTCATACGAAAATGCCAATTTGTTTACAGCAACCAAAGTGATTGTATTTAATCAACTAATTCCGGCAGGGAAATTTAAGCTGATTCATCCTGTTAAGCCGGAAACTAATGCGGCTATTTTGGACAGCTATACTGAAATGAATAAGAACGAAGCGTCCGCTAATGCCCGTATTCGAGATACTGTTGGGACACTGAACATACCACGTGAAATGAAACCCTTAATTCATGCGGTAAACACTTCTCAGATTATTGTAGTACATGGAAAACCAGGCGTGGGAAAGTCCGCATTAGCTAAAGCGATGATCACAGAAGTAAAGGCTATTAACGGTACAACTATTGTCACTTTTACAGCAGAGCAACTCTATTGCGAGACCTTAACTGAGGCGTTCCAGAAAGCAGGCTATAAAGCTAGTTTAAATCAAATCATAGGTAGTCCTTTATCTGGAAGGCGAGTACTTATCTGGATTGAAAGTTTTGAAAAGCTGGTGGAATCCGGTTTTGAAGGTGCTTTTAATGAATTACTCGTCTTAGTGAGAAAATATCAACAATTATCTGTAATTATTACCATCAGAGACTACCTCCTGCAGAAATTTAAGATCACCTATCACTATGAACTGCCTGAGAATATTTTCTATCATCAGGTGGATGCGTTCAATGAGGAGGAAATTGCGAGGGTAAGTAAAGCAATACCAGCAATAAAGCCTTTGCTTAACAATGCCAAGATCCATCATCTACTCCGGACACCTTATTATTTGGATAAAGCTGCTCGCATCATTCCGCAACTTCTCAAAGAGGACCAGTTAGATGAAGCGCAGTTTCAAAAATTAATGTGGGAACATATTGTTGAAGCAGGCGATAAAAAACGCGGAGAAGCATTTTCAGTCATTTGCCTGAATCGGGCTCGGGAAATGTCCCTTTATACTGCTAGTAAAGAACCTCAGGATATCCTGAATAGACTTGTCGGCGATAATATTCTAAAAGTGGAACAAGTCGAACTAACAAATTATTACAGTCCCTCGCACGATATCCTCGAAGACTGGGTGCTAGTTCGTTATATCAAACAGCAGAAGAGAAATGCAACAGACGGTAGAAACTTTTTATCCGTTTTAGAAAACGGTCCTGCTATCAAACGAGCATTCCGGCTTTGGCTTGATGAATATTACAGGATGGAACCGGAAACGTCAGCCGGTTTTGTTCATTCTTTATTACTGGATGATGAACTTTCTCAATCATGGAAAGATGAACTAATTATAGCTTCACTGAGGTCAGATCATGCTCAAGTGCTCTTTAACGCGTTAAAACCTCAACTTCTGGCCAATAACGGCACGATGCTTAGGCGTGTTATCAAGTTGCTTGAAACGGGATGCAAGACAATCAATCCCCAAAGCCGGGATTTTGACGAATTGTTACCTGTGGGTTCTGGATGGGACTTTATTATTGATTTCATCAAAGACAATATTGCAGTCCTTCCATTGGATACTTTTGAATTCAGGTATCTCTCCGTAATTGAAGCATGGAGTAAACAGCTTCCAGATTTCGATCCCGGCAATCTTCCTCCTTCCAGCAGAAATGCAGCCATTTTATTGAAGGATTTTATTCAGCGGCGACAGGATACCATAAGCGGTTATAGCAGACGCCGGGGCGATTCTTCCTTTCTTAAACGTTATACTACAATCCTGTTTAAATTAACCGCCGCAGCCCCAGAAATAGTCAAGGATTTAATGGATGCTGCACTTAATTCCGCAAATGAAAGTACTATCTGGACAAATAAAGAAACCCTGGAATCTGTCCGGGGCTATATAACGGATGGGGTGATGGCTGACCAGCTTTGCAAGTATTTTCCAGATGATGTTATACGTGCTGCATCAGAAGATTGGCGCAAAAAGGAGAAAGTCAAACGTCCCGGAAGCATATTTGATATGATAGTACCAGAACCTGATTTTAGAGATTTTGGATTAAATGAGTATTTAGATCGTGAGTATGGCGTTCCAAGTGGCTATCAGACCTTTTTTTATTGGATGTTTTTACATCACCCCGACAAGGCGCTAGATTTTCTAATACCTTTTTTAAATGGCGCATTTGAAAAAAATCAGCACGTACTTTCCAGTCTATCTGAAGGAGTAGAGGAGGTTTCCATTCAATTTAAAGATGGTACGGATAAGACTTATTTCGGACACCATACATATTGGGTAATGTTTAGAGGAATTGACTCCCGCAACCGTCTGATCACATCCTTGTTGATGGCTTTAGAGTCCGGTCTGCTTGATCTTGCAGATAAGGGTGAAATGAATTATCCGGTTATTCAGATTTATTTGAGACGGTTGATAAAAGAGTCGAATAACGTTGCATTTTTAGGGATCGTTTCCAGTGTACTTCAGGCACACCCCGCGTTATTAGATGAAACATCCGTTTCCCTTCTAGGTATTCCTTTATTTTTTAGTTGGGATAGCACACGATTCAATACTGAGATGATTGACCTTCACGTTTACAATGATGAACCTTTTGAAAAACTGGAAAGAATTAAATCCAATCAACGCCCTCATCGTAGGAAGTATTACCTAGGTCTTGTTGGATTTGTGGCTGACTATATGTTCTACTATGGCACATTAAACGATCTGTTATTTAAAGAGGTCGATGCCATGTGGGCTAAAGCTCCCGACGGAGACAGACGGTGGAGAAAGTTTCTATTTGATATGGACGCCCGTAAATACGAGTTCAAGCCCATTACACAACCGGGTTATGAAAAGATGGTACAATTAGTTCCGGGTTATGATGAGGACACAAAACAAATGGTTTTTTCCGGCGGCTCCGATTTTATGCCAACTGCTAATGTGGTATGGGCGAAAAAAGCCTTTGATGGGGAGGAGATGCCTGATAATAACTATGAGACATGGAAGGCTGGCTACAAATATTTGCTCAATACTCAAGACCAAAATGGTTTTATGACCTCTCCTGGAACAATGGCGATCCTCGGTCTTAGGGATTTTTCGGAAAAGTTGACCATAGAGGAATATACCTGGTGCCAAGAGGAGCTGATACGTATAGGCGAGAAACATCTACAAAAACGTGACGCATTTGATATTGACTTTGGTATCATGGACACAAACCCCGCAATGCTAGGACTGTCCTACATCTTCAGGAATGAAACCATTAATTCTGAAATTCAGAAGAAGGCCAAAGAAGTAATTTTCAGATTGCTAATATCACGAATGGATGAACAGCCGAAGATATACTTGGAAGCTGGTATTTCACAGCATTTATCCAGGTTCCAGCCGGCGTTTGCTATCAATTGTTGGTGGGGAGTACTGTTACATATTTCTAATGAACAGGCAAGGGAAAGGTCCCGAAATACCGGTTTCCCTTTAGATTGGGATGATGGAACTGATTCGGATGTTTCTGACCAACAAACTACCGGGGAAGAAAATTGGCAAGATCAGCTTGTACAATCTGTAGTTAATGGAACGATCCAGCCACCAGGAGATTTCAGACGAACACTTGATATGGCTACCCATTGGTTTTTGAACGACGCATTACGCATCATTCCTACTTCGACAAGTTCAACAGCCCAGAAAGCTTTTATCCAGCAGGTTTTCGACCTTCATGTGGCGTTTCTTGGCAACGCGAATAGAAAAGATCGAACTGATTTTTACGATAGCCGGAATGCCTTTACTTTCTTTTATCCAAGATATCTGCTAAATCTGCCACAGGAAGAGGCCCGAAAATTATTTATTGAACTGCTAGACCTTATCCTCCCTAAAAATGGAGTCGCATGCTCCGACGATTTGGGTGAATTTGTTTATGGCCTTGTAAAAGGATTTATTCTTGCTGTAAATAGTGGTTCCGCGGTAGAAAACTTCTGGGAGTTATGGGAATGTCTCCGAGAATGGATGCTCAGTCAGAAAAACGGATTTTTTATGCCACTTTTTTTAATGGACCTTGATTGGACAGAGAGTTCTGAGGGTTGGTGGGTATTAAACGGTAAAAATTTATACTACAAAACATTCATCGTTGATTGGGGCTTTAACCAAATAAATACCAGTATAAAATTTCTAACAGGTATTGCCTTCAACAAGTTTATGCCTGATTCGGTTTCTTGGATTACGTCCTTGCTACAGTCGCAGAATGCCAGTCAGGTTGATATGAAGATGCTAGAAAAATTCACTGAAAAAGCATTTTACAAGTATGGTAACAAGGTAAAAAGCGATAAGCCTTTGTTAGATGACTTCTTATTGATTCTAGATTTCCTAATTAGTAGAGGATCTTCAAAAGCATATATGCTTAAAGAAGAACTTATCACATATAAATAGACCACACAGTATTAATCCCAGTATACTCCCAGTATACTCCAAATGCCATTTAAACTTTTTTGATAAATATAGATTCAGCGTCACATTTTTACGGCTTCCAGCTTTTTAAATACTTCCTTTATATCCGGATGCATACTGCCTGCTTCAAATTGCCGCATTTCTACCGAAACCACTCTTTTGGGCACCGTCACAGACCTTGCTTTGTCATATTGGGGATTGAACAGGTATTGTATCTTGGTCAATTTTTTTCTATCAACCGTATCCATTCTCGTTGATAAGGAAAAAGGCAAATTGTCAAACCTGTCGGAAAAATACAGGTATACTGAATCACAATATTGAAACGGGCTTAGACCGGGCTTTTTTTCATATTGTTGTATGAGGTCACTTGCATTTTTTATGGTGCCGGTTAATATATAGTTATCCCGGAAATTCTCAGGCGGAGCAATTGTTGCAACGCCGTACGTGGAAGCAAAGGAGTCTACCGGAATGGTTGTTCCTGTGCTCGCATTTACAGAGTCATACCTGATTCCAAGATGACTGGTCTTCGCGTAGCCAAAATAACG
>DASVMC010000282.1:0-1625 GCA_036384555.1 Niabella sp.
CCCTTATTTACCTGGAAATGAAGATCGGCTAATACCGATTGGCCGGTAACCGACCACTGGAAATTGATGGATTTGGTTTTGCCTTTGTCTTTTTTATAATCCGGATCCAGGGTTCCCAGCCCTACAGAAGCGCTTACTGAAAGCCAGTCATAGCCAACCGAAAGGCCCAGGCGGGTAGGTGTATTGGTAGAATACCTGAGCGGCGCATCCTGATCTTTTGAGCCAACCACGAATGTAGTATTCTTCTTAGACAGGATAGGCCCTATTGCCAGTTTATGCGGGTAGTGCTTATAGTAGTTGGAATCGTTTTTGGGCAGCTCCGCTGCATCCTGTGAAAAAACAGCGCAGCAGATTCCTGAAAATAAAAAACAAAATACAAATCGCTTCATGGGTCGTTGTGTTTCTGCTAAGTTATTTGGCAATTGCCATATATGCATTTACTATGGGTACAATAAAAATTAAAAATAGGATTTTATTAGGCTACGAAAAATTCTTTATTAGCTTTATAGAATGGGAGCAGATAGAAAGGACCTTGACAATGACCAGTTAAAACAGCTGTATCAGCAATTGCTTTACCCCCGGCTGATAGAAGAAAAAATGCTCATATTGCTCAGGCAGGGAAAAATCAGTAAATGGTTCAGCGGTATCGGCCAGGAAGCAATTGCCGTAGGCGCTACCCTGGCGATGCAGGAAGATGAGTGGATCATGCCGCTGCACCGGAACCTGGGCGTATTTACAGCACGCGGAATGCCTTTGAGCAAATTGTTTATGCAATGGCAGGGAATGCAGCAGGGGTACTCACAAGGGCGCGAAAGGAGTTTCCATTTTGGAACGAAAGAAGAGCATATCTGCGGGATGATCTCACATTTGGGCCCGCAGCTGGCAGTGGCCGATGGTGCAGCACTGGCATATAAGTTAAAAAAGGAGCCGAAAGCTGTTCTGGCTTTCAGCGGGGAAGGAGGCACCAGTGAAGGTGATTTTCATGAGGCGCTGAATGTGGCCGCAGTGTGGGACCTGCCCGTTATTTTTTTAGTGGAGAATAACGGGTATGCATTAAGTACCCCTACCCATGAACAGTACCGGTGTATTTCCATTGCAGATAAGGCAAAAGGATATGGCATGGAGGGAATTACTATTGATGGAAATGAGCTGCTGACGGTTTATGATACCTTAAAAGGTGTTCGGGAATATTGTATCCGTAACCAGAAGCCTTACCTGGTAGAATGCGTTACCTTCCGTATGCGCGGACACGAGGAGGCCAGCGGTGTAAAATACGTGCCCACGGAATTATTTGAACTGTGGCAGCAAAAAGATCCTGTACAGCTCTATGAACAATTTTTAATAAATGAACAGGTATTGGATGAAAAGGAGCTACAAAGCATCCGGGAGGATTTAAAACAGCGCATTGAGGAAGAATTAGCGCTGGCGGATGAGGGCAGCACACTGATTGTTAATAGTGCTGATGAACTGGATGCGGTATATGCCACACCAACAGTATCGGGTTTGCCTGTGCAGCCGGAGGGCTTGCCGGCAACCGAAAAGCGGTTTGTAGAAGCGATCAGGGAAGGCCTTTCCCAGGCCCTGGAAGCCGACGATGACCTGGTGATCATGGGACAGGATATTGC
>DASVMC010000283.1:0-1738 GCA_036384555.1 Niabella sp.
GAGACCCTTCCTGGGCCGATAATGCTGAAGATGTAGCGTTCAATACCTATCCTGCAGCGGTAATGCCCGATTTTAAAGCATTGCGTTATATTACCAGCCCCAACATGTCGGTCAGTGATAGTAAGAACCATCATCCAGGCATCGACAATGATGGTCCTTTCCTGATGATGAACCCGTTCAGTTCAAGATGCTGTCAGCACAATCATGCACAGGGCTGGCCTTATTATACAGAACATGTATTTATGGCTACGCCCGATAATGGACTAGCCGCATTGCTGTATAGTGAAGCGGTTGTAAAAGCAAAAGTAGGTACGGGCCAGGAAGTGCAGATTGAAAGCAAAGGTCATTATCCGTTTGATGAAACAATGACCTTCCAGATCAATACAAAGAGTAAAACAGCTTTTCCCTTTTATCTCCGCGTACCGCAATGGTGTGGCAATGCGCAGCTGAAGATCAACGGAGTGGTCATTCAGCAGACATTTAATCCCGGGTCGTATATAAAAATCCGGAGAAGCTGGAGTAAGGGCGATCAGGTAGAGCTGACGCTACCGATGGAAATAAAAGTGCACGAATGGGCAAAGAACAAGAACAGCATCAGTATAAACCGGGGCCCATTGACCTATTCGCTGAAAATAAAGGAACAGTATGTAAAAGCAGATAGCAAGACCTCGGCTATCGGTGATTCGAAATGGCAGGAATCGGCGGATCCTGAAAAATGGCCTTCTTATGAAATAAAGCCTGCTTCCGATTGGAATTATGGATTGATATACGACCGGAAAAATCCACCGGCAGCTTTTCAGGTAACCAAAAAAGCATGGCCCGCAGATGATTTTCCTTTTACACCGGAAAATGCACCGATCATTTTAAGTACCAGGGGCCGGCAAATTCCCGGCTGGAAAATAGATGAGTATGGTCTTACAGGAGTGCTGCCTCAAAGCCCGGTTCCTGTATCCACAAAAGAAGAAACTGTTGAACTGATACCAATGGGTGCTGCCCGTTTACGGATTGCTGCATTTCCTGTAGTAGATTAAATTAAAGTTTGATAATGAAATTGAATCGTTCTTATGTAATGCTGCTGTTGGGGTTGCTGACAGGATTTACAAATTTTGCCCAAACCCAAAAAGCTCCGGCATACCCGCTGATTACGCATGATCCTTATTTCAGTATATGGTCGTTTGGTGACCAGCTGAATGAATCGCCTACAAAACACTGGACAGGAGCAGATCAATCATTGTTGGGATATGTAAAAGTGGATGGTACGGTTTACCGGTTTCTGGGAAAAGAAACGCCCGTATATCAATCCCTGCTGCCTGCAGCAGATGAGCAGCCCTATCAGGTGAATTATACAGAAAAAGAGCCGGCGAAGGGCTGGAGCAGTGAATCATTCCGGGACCGTGACTGGAAAACAGGCACCGCCCCTTTTGGCGACAACCAGGCCGCAGTAAAAACGATCTGGAAATCAAATGATCTGTGGGTGCGGAGAACTTTTGAACTGGATGAGCTGAACGGTGCTCCTGTTTACCTGAAAATAAAACATGATGATAACATTGATGTATACCTGAATGGCACCGTCATTTACAGCTGCGAATGCTGGAAAGAAAAATACATGTATGTTCCTGTTAAGGATGCCGCTTCTTTATTAAAAAAGGGAAAGAACAGTATTGCCGTGCATATCAAAAACACCAAAGGAGGACAGTTCCTGGATTTTGGTCTGGTAACAACTTCCCGGTTTGATGAT
>DASVMC010000284.1:0-7448 GCA_036384555.1 Niabella sp.
TCTGTTATAGACGCCTCTGCCGGTTTGGGAAAATAAGAAGGGAAAAAAGGAAAAAGTTTGTTCCGGGAGTAATTGTGCAGGCCATTTAAAATATAATTTCCAAAAACAATGTATTTTTTTATTTTGAAAGGATATACATACCGGAATGTGCCGCTGCGATCCATTTTTTGAGCATCATGTATGATTCCGGCAATCGTAATACCGGGTAAAAAGGGCATAATATTGCGCACCGGCTTGCTTTCTACCGTACCAAAAATGAGAATGTCGATCTTTTCTTTTTTTATTATATTCCGGATCTTCCAGCAAAGCTTTATTTTTTCTGCGCCTTGTATTGTATCCGGCACATCATAAATCTGGTAAAATTTTTCTTTTTCCCTGATCAGTTCTCTTAGCTTGTGATTGACCAGCAGACTGACCCTGGCTTTCTTCAGGCATAAAAGATGCACCAGTGTGTATACATTTTCCATATGAGAACCACCCACTTCTATTATTAAAACATTTCGGGGAATGCTCATAAAAGCGATTTATAGAGTTCTATGTATTGTTTTGCAGCAACATCCCAGTCAAACTTACTCGCCCATTTTTGCAATACTTCTTTTTTCACCTGGGCCTGATCCAGATTTGATATATAATTCTCCGCAAAAATACTCATATAGTCCGGATCAAAATTTTCCAGGAACAAGGCATGCGGTCCCCCCACTTCCGGTAATGAGGTATGGTTGGAAAGCAGCACCTGCTTTCCCATTTGCATGGCCTCAATAACAGGAATACCAAAGCCTTCCGCAATAGAAGGAAAACAGAACAAAACAGAATTCTCAATCAGCCAGTATTTTTCGGCTTCGCTTACAGGACCGATAAGCCGTACCCTTTGTGCCACCCCCAGCTGTGAGGCAACATCCATTATCTTTTTCCGGTAGTTTTCCTCCTGATTGATGCCGGCAATGATCAGTTGAAAATTATTATTCCTCAATAAGGCCGGCAATACATGAAAGTTCTTTTTTGAAGCAATAGTTCCGATGCTAAAAAAATAAGGGGTGCTAAAATCTCCCTGAGGCTTTTTCAGCCCTTCCGGAAGGCTGCTCTTACCATTGTAAATGACATGCACCGGTTTCCCTCCGGTATCCAGGTTCTTTTCAATTTCATTTTTTACGAACTGGGAAATAGCAACAATCCGATCGGCTTTGTCAATCAATTGCTGGGTTTTATATAAATATTTTTTCTTTTTCGCTTCCTGCCTTCCGTCGTGCAGGAAATTAAGATCATGTATTGTTGATACAATTTTTAACCCGTTTACCTTATACGGCAAATAATTAGTACCCTGGTATGTGCTATGCCATATTCTGCACTGGGAGAGCCTTGACGGAAAAAACTTATGCCCTGCATGCTGCAAAATATACTTCTGGCTTGCACCAAAAACCCCTTTTTCTTTTTCTGGAACATAAAATGCCAAACGGAATGCAGCAGAAGCTGTCTGTCTGATCAGTGCCTGACCCAATTCCCTGCAAAAATAGTACAGCCCCGTATAAGGGTATTTCATTCGCTCACAATCAAATAGTACTTTATCCATTTATTTTTTACAAGTCTATTGCTCCTTTACAAACTTATGCAAATTACCCTCTTCGTCCCGGCTTTTCTTCTAACTGCTTTTTAGTAGCAATTTCTTCATATATGGGTGTTCCGGATCGGCTGTTCACCTTCCTGCCAGCAGTCAGTTCGCCTTTAAGGCAAGTGTCTCTTTTGCTAATTTAACAAGAATTGAGGTTATCTGAACTAAAAAACAGGATATAACTGCCGGTTTTGGCCAATCAGTAACTACCAATTTGGCCGTTTAAACCCTGAACATTTTTTTACCTTTGAAACATGACCAACTTTATACCTATATTTCCCTTATCAATTGTTGTTTTTCCCGAAGAGCAGGTTAACCTTCATATTTTTGAGCCCCGGTATCAGCAATTGATTACCGAATCTGCCGCATTAAAAAAGCCCTTTGGTATACCGGTTGTGGTAGATAACCGGCTGCAGGATTTCGGATCATTAGTATATGTGGAAGCGGTTGTTAAAACTTACGAAAACGGGGAAATGGATATTAAAACAAAGGGGGCTGATCTCTTTAAGATTTTAGAGGTCATAAAAGATGTTCCGGAAAAATTATATTCCGGAGCCATTGTTCATTATCCTGAAAACAATTTGCAGGGTAACCCCAGGATAATGAGGCTATTGGTACAACAAATGCGGCAACTGCACACTTACTTACAGGTAAAAAAAGATTTTCAAAAAACGGACGAGGACCTGAATGCCTATGATATTGCACACCATTCAGGATTGACACTTTATGAAGAATATGAATTTTTGCAGTTAACGCAGGAACGTCAGCGCCAGGAATACCTGAAACGTCATTTTGAGCGGACCTTATCAGTTTTTGAAAAAATGAACCAGTTAAAGACCAGAATCCAAATGAATGGCCATTTTAAGAACCTGAACGGGTTCGATATAAAATAATTTTTTACGATACCGGTCCGGCAGCAGCGGAAACTTTTACCACTCCGGATCTACTTGTTTTAAAAATTAACTTACTTTCACATTATGTCATCCACACTTTGTTTTGATTTTGGCAACACCCGTAAAAAAGTAGCGGTTTTTGAAGGAAATGAGATTATAAAAACGCTGGTATTACAGGACGACACAAGTGCCACCATCCGGTCACTGATTGATATTTATAAACCCAAAAAATCCATTCTGTCTTCCGTCATCAATCATAATCCGGAAATAGAAACAATTTTAACAGATCGAAGCCGGTTCCATTTACTTGGTTATCAGTCTAAATTACCTATAACAACCCCTGTTGGGAAACCAGAGACAATCGGGGCAGACCGCCTGGCAATAGCGGCAGGTGGCGTTCACTTTTATCCAGGTAAAAACCTGTTACTGATAGGGTTAGGCACCTGTATTACCACTAACTTCGTTAATAAATACAAAGAGCTCATAGGCGGATCCATTTCACCCGGCCTGGAAATGCGGCTGAAATCCCTTCAGTATTATACGGCCAAATTGCCCCTTATAGCCCCAAAACCGGACGTGCCGTTAATGGGGTATGATACAGAAACCAATATTTTATCAGGGGTAATCCTAGGAATGGCTTATGAACTGGATGGTTTTATAGCCGCCTACGAGGAAAAATTTGACAACTTTAACGTGGTATTAACCGGTGGGGATTTGCAACATTTGGCATCACACCTGAAAAGCAGGATATTTGCCGACCCTGAATTAATCTTTAAAGGCCTATATGCTATTAGTGAAGTTAACAATGCTTAGAAAATTGAACGCTGGCTCCATAAAATATATTGCACTTGCAATGTGTTTTACGGGTATACACCTTTTATCCTTTTCGCAGGATAATTCTCCTTATTCCAGGTATGCGCTTGGAGATGAAATATCTTCATCCAGCGCTGCCGGCCGGGGTATGGGAGGCGTTTCAGCTGCCTATAGCAGTCCCGGTACGGTTAACTATGCCAACCCGGCCTCTTACTCTTTCTTTCAATCCATAACAGAAATGGGCACCAAAAAGCAGATACAGGGCCGCGTGGTATTGGATATTGGTATTGAAGGCCAGGGGCGCACCATTATTGATAATACACAACAGTCGAGGTTTACATCGGCCAACCTGCTGTTCAACCGCGTTTCTGTTGGGTTGCCGCTCCGGCGTAACTGGGGGCTTGCTTTCGGCCTGAGACCCCTGAACAGGATCAGCTACAATATCCAGGAATCCGGCCGGCTTACTGATGAGAATAACGGCACTCCTATTGATTCAGCAACCACTAATTTTCAGGGATACGGCGGTTTATACCTTGCATCCCTTGGAACCGGCTTTAAATTTAAAGTGGGGAAGGACCAATATATCGCCCTTGGTGTAAATGGTGGATATATGTTTGGGTCGCAGGACTACACAACCACCAGATCTCTCTATAACGATTCTACTTTTTATGCAACAGGCACCTGGGAAAATAAAACCGGGCTGGGTAAGTTATATGCAGATGCGGGAATCCAGTATTATGGCAAATTAGGCAACAGGTTATATCTGGGCCTGGGTGCATACGGGAACTGGAAGCAAACGATCAATACCTCGAGTGACATGACCACCAGTACGGTAAATTATGCTACCACCACGCCAGATACTTCTTTTTCCAGGTCCAATCAAAAAGGCAACATCGTATATCCCACCAATGTTACTGCTGGTTTTGTGTTGCAAAAATATCAGACATCAACAGATGCCGGGTGGTTGTTCGGCGCAGATTTTACGTCTACCAACTGGAAAGAGTTTACCGTAAACGGCATCCCGGATTCTGCCGTTACCAATAACTGGAAATTAAAAGTGGGTGCAGAATTCACTCCGGTTGGGAAAAAGAGCTATTTCAGTAATGTTTCCTATCGTCTTGGTTTCTATACAGGCCCCGACTATATCAAATACGGCGGCAACCAGCTTCCTACTTATGGTATTACTGCCGGGCTGGGTCTTCCTCTTGCCAATCATAACCAGATGGCGGCAGGCCAGCTTTCTATCATTAACCTGGCATTTGAGTATTTCAAACGCGGTAACAATAAAAACCCGTTGCAGGAAAACCTTTACCGGGTCACCCTTGGTTTTTCTTTAACAGACCTTTGGTTTGGAAAAAGAAGAAGCATGTAATACCGTATACATCTATCTGATCCATTACCGTTATCTTCGCGGAACGAAGATCTTCAGGTGCGCAAAGCATTTTACACATATTTCTTTGCAGCAGGCGCTGCTCTTATGCTTTTTTCCTGTGAAAATTCACAGGAAGAGATCAATGCATTGAATAAAAAAGTATCCATGACCGATAAAGCTGTTAAAGTGGAAGGCTATCTTTCCCAGGGAGGAAAGGTAAAGGCCCGGCTAACAGCACCTATAATGCTCAGGGTACAGGCAGACACCTTTTACACGGAATTTCCCCAAACCCTGCATGTAGATTTTTACAACGACAGTGCAAAGGTAGAAAGCAAGCTGGATAGCAAATACGGCAAATACATGGAATCGATAAATATGATCTACCTGCGGGATAGTGTACGCGTCATTTCCATAAAAGGTGATACCTTATATTGCCAGGACCTTTGGTGGGATCAGAATAAGCAACTCTTTTATACAGATAAACCGGCAAAATACAATTCCATAGCACAGCATCTGCAAGGTGATCAGGGCCTGGAGGCTACACAGGACCTCAAGAATGTAAAATTCAAGAGCGGTCATGGCCAGGTACAGCCCGGTCAGAGCGATGTACCCGGGCAGGGAGGATTGCCCGGCCCGACAGATACGTCCGGTCACAGAGCACCCGCCTCCCCAACAGCAACACCTCTTCAGAAGCGGGATACATCCGCTGCAGCACCTCAACACCCTGCAACATAAATGCCGTCAATTTTGTAACTTCCCTTATGATTTTTAAAAACAGAACCGTCGTGATCTCCGGTGCTACCAGAGGCATTGGAAAAGCAATTGCGCTAAGGCTTGCAAAAGAGGGCGCCAATATTACGATTGCCGCAAAATCAGTTACAGAAAATGAAAAACTGGGTGGTACCATTTACTCTGCAGCCAGGGAAATAGAAGCCGCCGGAGGAAAGGCACTACCTGTGGCCTGCGATGTGCGGGAGGAAGATCAGGTAAAAAATGCAATTGCGGCAACAGCAGCAGCTTTTGGCGGGATTGATGTAATCATTAATAATGCATCAGCGATCTCTTTAACTGATACGCCTTCCACCCCGTTAAAACGGTATAACCTGATGCAGGAGATCAATGTAAGAGGCAGTTTTCTGATGGTACAGGCTGCATTGCCTTATTTAGCAAAATCGCAGCATGCACATATTTTAACCCTATCTCCGCCCATCAACCTGAGCGAAAAATGGTTAGGCCCTCATATTGCCTACACGATTTCAAAATACAATATGAGTCTGCTCACCCTGGGCTGGGCAGCAGAATTTAAAACGATTCCCATTGCCGCCAACGCTTTATGGCCCAAAACCACTATTGATACAGCAGCAGTCCGCAACCTTTTAGGCGGCCAGGTACTGGCAAATATGAGCCGTTCGCCGGAAATTGTTGCAGATGCCGCTTTTTATATTCTGCAAAAAGCCCCTCAGGCCTGCACAGGAAATTGTTTTACTGACGAAGCTGTTCTGAAGGCAGAGGGTATTACCGATCTGGAGCAATATGCCATAACGCCGGGCGGCCCCCTGTATACAGACCTGTTCCTGGATCAGTAATTTCTTTTGCGTTTTTTTAAGATTCAACCCTGGTTTCTGCAAAAGAAACCGTAAAACCTTACTCCGGAGGTTATTCCTGCACAGTGTTTGTGCTCTATTTCTATCATTTAAGGATATAAGATTCACTCTTAAAAAAACGCATATGGATAAAAGAGAAAAGTTAGACGCAATGGACAAGATCCTAAGGGAGCTGGATGACCTGAAAAACAGCGAAACATCCGTATTAAAAAAAATCGCACAAATTGAAACGGAGAATATTAACCTGGGTGTAGGGCTGCTGGATAAAACACTTCCCGATGTCCATGAAAACATTGATAAGGCTATTGAAGAAATTGACCTGATCATCAGCAAGTTTACAGAACACCGCAACAAATTTTCAAAGGATAATAAGCTGGAAGAAGCGGAGGAGGCAACTAATACCTAGTTTTTTAACAGTGTATAACTGACAGAAAAAGCTGCTGCAAATAATTGTTGCAGCTTTTTTAATTTTCAGATTGCAGTCCCTGTTCGGCAATGTTCTGCTGCGCTTCTTCATGGAGGTAATCTTTTCGCTTCAGCTCAAAATTACGCCCCAGGTACAACCGGCGCACCTGCTCATTTGCCGCCAGTTCTTCAGCGGTACCTCTTTCAAAAATCTTCCCGTCGATGAGTAAATAGGCACGGTCGCAGATAGACAGCGTTTCGTTTACATTATGGTCCGTAATAAGGATGCCTATATTTTTATACTTTAACCGGGCTACTATGCTCTGAATATCTTCCACCGCAATCGGGTCAATCCCGGCAAAGGGTTCATCCAGCAAAATAAATTTCGGGTCTACGGCCAATGCCCGGGCAATTTCCGTTCTGCGCCGTTCGCCACCGCTCAATACATCTCCATTACTCTTGCGTACGTGACCCAGCCGAAATTCAGCCAGCAGGGATTCCAGTTTTTCTTTCTGCACCTGTTTTGGTAACCGGGTCATTTCCAGTACAGCAGCAATATTATCTTCCACACTTAACTTCCTGAAAACAGACGCTTCCTGTGGCAGATAGCCAATGCCCATCTGCGCCCGCTTATACATTGGCAGTTTGGTAATATCTTCATCATTCAGGAAAACATGCCCTTCATCCGGCTTTATAAGTCCTACCACCTGGTAAAAAGAGGTGGTTTTACCAGCTCCGTTAGGACCCAGCAGGCC
>DASVMC010000285.1:0-4728 GCA_036384555.1 Niabella sp.
AAAAAAGTTAATGAAATAACTTCTGATGTAAAAGTAGTCATATTTCATGCCATTTTAAAATGCTGTCACTGTTGCAGTTAAATTGTCTGGTAAAAGCTCTAACATCCGGCAACATTGATAGCAAAAATCAAAATTGCTTAACAATCAGCATTGAAAAAAAACTAATGAAACAGTGGTTTTTTTTTATTTTAAAAAATAATCGGGCAAGGCTTAACATTTTAATAATAGAAATCCTATTTTAGTGTTAAAATAACCTTAGGGAAAACAATTACTGATGACCTCTGCGAATTGACCTTGCCAAGAATGAACAGCGAATTTCCTAAGGAGTTCGCTTTTTTTATTCCTTTTTATCCCGGGAACAAAAAAGGTCTTTCTGTAGAAACAGACCGACCTCTAACGATTGCTTGCCATATGAAAAAACTTAAAAACTATGCTCTTTTGTTATTGAACAACCCCTCTGCACTTATCCCATCCGTTCAATTGTTACACAAAGTTAACCCGCTTTATTACCCGTACAAACACAATGTATACCGGCTTCTATTATTTTCAATGCCCGGAAAAACCGATGAAATGCAGGCTCCGCCTGTGTTTTAAGGCAAAAGATCAATTATATCCAACGATATTAGGAGAAATGGATCTTTTATTGAAAAACATATAAATAAATCAGTAATGAGTGAAGAATATCAAAAACTTTAAAAAAAACCTACAGAAAGTAAGACACTGTTAAAAAATACTGTTATTTTAGTTGCCTGAAATCAATTAACTTTTTATTAACCATATAAAGTTCGTTGGCGCTGCGAGTAAATAACCCCGTTATTTATAAATGACCTCTAAGTTTGATTGCCTCTGGCGATTGCTTTTTTTTAGAAAAAAAAGCCCTATCAGAAGATCTCAAATGCCCCTTTGATTAACGAATCTTACAGACATAAAAAAAGGTCTTTCTGTAGAAACAGACCGACCTCTAACGATTGCTTGCCATATGAAAAAAAAGTAAATATCTTTATTGAAGCGCCTGCGGGTTATCTGGTTTTCCTATTCCTACATCTTACAATCAGGCGATTCTAAGTAATAAGACGCCAAAGAAGAATTGTTTTTTCGCCGGAATTGTTAAAAGATTATTAAAACAAAAAAGGTCCTTCCGTAGAAACGGACTGACCTCTAACGATTGCTTGCCATATGAAAAAACTTAAAAATCTTATTGATGCTGCCTACAGCTTTTGTCTCACTTTACCATTCCTTTCAATCACAACACAAAGATACGACGGTTGTACATCCTGCTCCAAACCAACAATTGCGCTTTATTAGTATGGCTAAGGTGTTATAAAAACGATAAAACCCGCTACAGTACTGGGTTTGTGGTAATTTTGCGTCAGATGCCCAAGGCTATTTTCTGCCACATTATTGTTTATGTAGAGATTGCTGCTAAATTTGTACATTATGCCAAGTAAGCCAGGAGATATACTCTTTCAACTAATAAAATCCTTAGAAAAATCTGAAAAAAGGCATTTTAAGCTCTATATTACCAGAAGTTCTGGTAATGAAGATCTTAAGGTGATCAAACTGTTTGACGCACTGGATAAAATGCCCCAGTATGATGAAAAAATGCTGCTGAAAAAGCTGAAGGATGTTACCAAGCCTCAGTTATCCAATCTGAAATCACATTTGTACCGGGAAATATTAGCCGGTCTGCGGTTGCTGAAAAGCAGCGAAAGTCTTGATCTTCAATTAAATGAGTTGTTTGATACGGCACATATCCTCTATAAGAAGGGTTTGTTTTATCAAAGTCTGCGGGTAATTGATAAAGCAAAGGAAATGGCAAGCCTGAATCAGAAATTCTTTTTTCTGCCGCAGATCCTGTCGCTTGAAAAGCGTATTGAAGCATTGAATGTTACGGACAGCTTTGTAAACCGGATGGATGAACTGGCAGATGAATCGAACGAGGCGAACACGAAGCTGAACATGATCACGCGCCTGTCCAACCTGTCTTTGCAGATGTACGGTTTTTTTATTGCGAACGGGCATGCCCGTAATGAGGCGGAAGAAGAAAAAGTAAAAAAGTTTTTCAAACAAAACCTCCCTTCAGGCTCTGCGCAGCAGGAAGGGTTTTATGAACGGCTCTATTATTACCAGGGCTATACCTGGTATGCGTTTATAAGGCAGGATTTTTTATTATATTATCGGTTCGTGCGAAAATGGGTACATCTTTTCTATGAAAAGCCTAATATGCAACGTGCAGAAACGGGTCATTTTATCAAAGGGTACCACAATTTGCTGAATGCGCATTTCGATTTGAGAAATTATCAGGAATTCAGTATCGATCTGCAGAAATTTGAAGAATTCAGCCACACTAAACGGGTGCAAAGCAATGAGAATTTCAGGATACAGTCCTTTGTTTATATTGCCAGCGCCAAGATCAATTATTTTACTATAACAGGGCAAACGGCAGCGGGGCTGAAAGAAGTACCTTATATAGAAGAAAAACTGTCAGAATACGCAATCTTCCTGGACCGGCACCGGGTAATGGTGATCAATTATAAAATAGCGATGCTGTATTTCCTTTCAGGCGATTACAGCACCAGCATTGATTACCTGCAAAAAATAATTAATGATTCCTCTGAGTTAAGAACGGATCTGCAATGTTATGCACGGCTGGTACATCTGCTGGCCCATTATGAAATGGGCAATCTGGAGCTGATGGATTCGCTGACGCGGTCAGTTTTCCGTTATATGTCTAAAATGAAGAACCTGACCGTAATTGAACAGGAAATTTTCCGCTTTTTCAGGGGCTCTTTCCGGTTTACAAAAAATGAGTTAAAGCCGGAATTTGCGAAATTTCTGAATAAAGTAAAGCACCTGGAAGGGAATCGCTTTGAAACCCGGTCCTTTGCCTACCTGGATATTATTTCCTGGCTGGAAAGTAAGGTAGAAGGCAAATCTATGCGTAAAATAATAGAGGAGAAGTTCCGCAAAAGCAAGCGGAGCAAAAATGTGGTACCGGTAGAAGTGGACCAATAGTTCCGGGCTTAGAGCGGAACTACCCTTTTTTCCTTACTGCTCAGCAGTGCCGCATCAATTA
The DNA here is from genome assembly GCA_036384555.1 of Niabella sp. Taxonomy (GTDB): domain Bacteria; phylum Bacteroidota; class Bacteroidia; order Chitinophagales; family Chitinophagaceae; genus Niabella. The sequence goes on from DASVMC010000285.1 coordinate 3,077, forward strand.
CCCGCATGGTTAATACCGCGTCAGCAGCAGGAACAGGATTGGGCATATTATTGCGCAAGGCGCGGTAAACGTCCTCATAATAGTCCATATAATTCCCCATTTCCGACCGGGTTTGTTTCCTGACATCCTGCCCATTGATCGTAGTATGCAACACGCCGTCAAATCCTTCTGGGGTAGGTATCCAGGTTTCTATGGCCGGCGGCACGCCCTCTAAAAGTTTTGTTTCCTGCAGATCGGAGCGTTGCTGTAAAAAAGTGCCGTTTTCTCCCTGTAAGATAAAGGGATAGGGCGACTCTTTTGCAAATACCGTCCCCTTTACACGCACCCTGAATGATTGTGGATAGTACAGCAGCACCTCAAAGTAATCATTGGCTATAAGGTCTTTCCGCATGGTGAATACATCAGCAAAAACGGCATCCGGGAAACCGAATAGCTGAATAGCCTGGTCAATAAGATGTGCGCCCAGGTCGTGCAGGTTGCCCGCTCCCGGCTGTGCCCCTTCTTTATGGTCTTTACCGCTGTGTCCCGGCCGGTAGCGGTCGTAACGCAGTTCTACTTCTTTCAGTGTGCCCAGCATGTTTTCAGCAACCACATCTTTAATAGCCCTGTAATCGCCGTCATACCGGCGGTTCTGGTAAACGCTCAGGAATAAATTTTTTTCTGTAGCCAGTTGATTGATCAGCGCTGCTTCTTCCGCATTGACCATAAACGGCTTTTCCACTACAATATTCTTACCGGCTTCCAGTGCACGTTTTGCATACTCAAAATGCGTTTGAACGGGTGTATTTACAATCACCAGCTCAATTTCCGGATCTGCAAGCAGCTCTTCAAAAGAACGGTATAATTTTGAGTCAGGATAGCGCTCGCGCGAATCTTCCTTATGGCGTTCTACGATCGCCCTTAGCTCATAATGCGGATTAGCCTCAATAAAAGGCGCATGAAATAATTTTCCGCTCATACCAAATGAGGCAATGCCGGTAACAATGGGTTTGCTCATAATTTTCTGATTGAGTTGCTGTAAAAATACCTAATTAATGTGAATGCTTTGTTCTTAGCGCTGTTGCTCCCGGAACCATCTTTCCGGAATTTCGCCTTTTGCGGCTACCTGGTAATCTTTATAACTGCAGGGAATGAATTGTTTACTGGGAAGCTGCATCCACCAGCGGCCGGTCCGTTTGCTTTGTAAAAAGCTGGTTTCTATCTCTGAAAAGATCATCAGGTATTCATTGAACGCTTCTTTTTCAATGAGCGCTGCCTCTCTTTTTTTACGGTGAATACCATCAATGGCATACCACAGCATATGGCTGATCTGTTTGGCGGTCAGTTCATCCCGGTCCTTCCGCACATCGTATCCATAAATACCGATTGTATTTACAGATGCGCTCATTCCGGCATACTGCATAAGAATACAGGCTTCTTCCCCGTTAAAACCATTTGGCGTTAACTGGTTGGCCGGCGCGTAGGCGTTAGCTATAGCATTAATATCAAAAGAAAACAAATGACTGCCTCTTATCACCGGTTCTACCTGCTCAATATCTTCTTTTACGTGCCCTACGCGGTAAAAATCGAACTTCAGTTTATCCAGTGTCTGTAGCATACCCGGGTGCACCAGATAGCTCTGAAAGCCGATATGGTTATAGTGGCGGATAAAA
>DASVMC010000286.1:0-4106 GCA_036384555.1 Niabella sp.
TCCTAAAAACAAGAGAACAATACTCCTCAAAAAAGGTGCTGAAAAACCCACTTTTTAAATACCATTGATTACTGTGTATGTTAAATTCCGGTCTGGCCGCATGCAAAAAATAAGCGGCATTGCAGCCGCTTGTCTAAACAATACCATACCACCCATCATTTATATAGGGTAACCTTTATTGCAATATTTCTGCAGGGCACTTCGCTTTTTATGATCAGATCAGAAGCATTCAGCCTGGATTTAACGATCCTGACTTTTGCTTTCTTCCAAATACCGGAACCGGCTGTTTTTAGTTCCCCTATTGTTGTTTGTTGCTGATCTCTGATGCCGGAGCCTGCCGCAATGTTCAACGTGCGTAACATTCCGGTATCTAAATATTCCAGATCAATATACCCCGTGTAATAATATGTTTTCAATTGCTTTTTCAAACCGTCCGGAACAGCAATTTTTGAAACTTCCAATTCCTTTTGTTGTTGTTTTTCAATTCTCAATTCCTTTGAAAGTATGTATTCAGTGGCATGAAGCCGGCTTTCCAATACAGCGATCTGCTTAGAAACCCGGTTTAACTGCCCGGAAGCGGCATCATAATGTGCATTGGAAATGTCTTGTGCCACGGAATCCAATACACTGAATATTCCACCCGTCTGTTGCCGGGTGTTTTGTAAAAAAAGTATTTTTTTCCGAAGTTGAAAAAGCCGCAGCGGTAATTCCAGCCCTTTGCCCGAAAGTTTTTCGTTTTTAAATTCAGCCGCATAACGAAGCGTGGTTTGTAGCTCACGATAGCCGTTTTCAATCGTAGGCTGTATTTCATGGCCTTCGGTGAAATCGCTCCAGGATGCAATGAATAATGCATCCAGCTTATCCTTATCAGCCATATTGTATTTCCAGAAATCTTCGTAATACCTCCCATTCGCTCTCGGAATCAGGTAAAAAATATCGTGCCCCCATCCTGCACAACCCCGGTTATCCATGCCCGGAGCCACAAAACCAGCTTTAAGAGAAACATGCCCGGAGGTATCTGACCAAACCTTTTTATAAGAGCTCATAAAATTCGGCATATCTTCAGGTGTCCCATAAAAATTCCATAAGGGATACTTTTTACCTGCAGGATGCATGCGCGGCGGTATCCAGGCAGTGGGCGACATTCCATAGCAGATCCATTGGTCAAAGTCCTGCCGGGTAGAAGGCGGCTGGTATACACCATTGGTAATTTGTCCCCAGAGCTCAAACCGCTTCAAGGCTACCGGGAACCGGGTACCTTCCGGCAGCTTTAAACGACCATTAACTATGTACTGACCATACTCTTCATTATTAATACCACCGCCAAATAAATAAAACACAGGAACACCGTGCACCAGCGCTGCCGTTGGCCCTGTAAATACACTATCGATCAGGTATTGAAAGCTGTATTGAAAATGGCGGGTCTTATCTTCGCGGGTTTTTATATCGGGCCGTATTTTCGTGATCCAGTCGTAATACAGCCAGCGGTCACACCAGTTTACCCCTATTTCAAAGCGATATTTAGCAGCAATCCGCTGAAATGCTTTCAGTAGCCGGTTAGACTCGTGCTCAGGAAATCCCCATTCTATAAAAAAACCGTCAATACCGGCTGCTTTAGCTGTAAGGACCTGATATTCGATGTAATCCGGATCCAGGTCAGATTGAGGCCCGGTAAGCGGATAGGCCGTAGCTGCAATGTCATGCCGGCCATTTTTCAGTATATTATCTGCATTATAACATAACACTTTTACCGGGCTCCCGCTTTTGGTCATTTGTCTGTAATACGACCACCGCCCCCAGGCGTCGTCATGTTCACGGGAATAGCGAACGCCGTGATAGTCCGCATATATTTTTTTTCCGTTTCCAGACAATTGACACGTTGCTGCAGCAGGAATAAAAAATGCAACAGTTACAAACCACCTGTAAAGATTGTACATAAATCTATTTGTGTTGAGCTTCTTATTAGTTCCCTTTACGTCTTATTTTGATAGCGCTTAAAAGTGTTGCTCCTTTCAGGGCAGTAAAGCCGACGGTAATCCCTTTTTGGTGGTTTACCCTCACTATAAAGCTCTTATCAACCGCAGTAACAGCACCATACATATCCATCAGGTTCATTGCGCTGATACATTGCCAGCCATTGATCGACACAGAAAATACACTATTATCTTTCGTGTTGTTGGGATTAAATCCCAGGTCATTTAGAATGAAGGTGCTATTGGCTCCAGGCTCGGCAAAACTTAAAACAAGCTCATATTCCCCGTCCGGAACGTCAAACTTATATGCTTCAAGTCCCTTGCGCATGGTTTGATAGAGTGGAATATTCCGGGTACCCTTTATTTCAAGTTGAATGCCGATCCGTTCGGGCAGACTGCGCAGGATCGTGCCTCCTACATACCCCCAGCTGCCTGGTGTATATGCCTTATCGGGCACCCAGGTAAAGCCTGATTGATCATCTGTAAAATAACAATTGCTTCCTACGTTTACTCCCAACTCAAAACCGGTCTCTATGTTGCTCAACTGTGCGGGTTTCAGATCAAACCGGATATTCATAAAATCCCTGATGATTTTCCCGTCCTTTTCTCCGATAACCTCCACCGTATTATTTCCGTTTTTGAAAGGCAGCTCCCATGTTGCTTTATGATCTGAAACCTGGTGGGAACCTCTGTTTATCCCATTCAGCAGCAGCTGTACCGTGGTGAGGTTCGTATATATTTTAACCGGTTGTGTTGCAGTGGTGTCGCCAACTCTTGCGGCAACGCCTGTTCTGTCGCTCCATTCCCTTGATGCAATATAAAGGACCGGCTCCTTTCGCAATGCGGCCTTATAATAATAATAAACATCTTTGGGACTCCGATCCGCAAATACCAGCCCTTTATTGTTAATATGCGGCATGGACTCTTCCCGTATCGCAGATCCGAAATCTACAAAATTCCACGCCACACTTCCGGAAATATATGCTCGATCTCTGATCATGGGAAGCATTGCTTCATGATATTGTTGCATATATTCAACACTGAAATCAAAGCAGGCCGGTTGCAGGCTGTGCAATCTTTTGTCTGACCCGGCACCATACTCAGAAATAAGATGCACGCGCTCCGGATGTTTTTTGTGTTGTGCATCCATAAACGTTCCAAACAATTTCACATTCCCTTCATACCAGCCCTGGTATAAGTTCCAGCCCAGCACATCGGGTATAGAAGAAAGACCAATACTATCATAAACGGGACTATTATGTTGCGCCGCAAACGTGGGCCGGTACGGGTCTTCCTGGTGTACTATGGTATCCAGTTTTTGTTCCAGCAAGCGGGTTGCCTCCATATACCGCGGGCGCAACGGTTCCGGGATCTTTCTTAATGTTCCCAATAAGATCTCATTCATATATCCCCACAAAATCACAGAAGGATGATTATAATACTGACGGATCATTTCCCGCAGGGAGTACGCTGTATTCTTTGTAAACTCCTTTGTGTCTGAGATCATGTCTACCACCGGGATCTCTACAGATGTCAGTATTCCCATCCTGTCGCAGGCTTCCATCAGTGCTTCATCCTGAGGATAGTGCGAAACCCTTAGAAAGTTAGCGCCCATCTCTTTTATAAGCCGTATATCCCTGCGATGCTGCTCCTGGTCCAGCGCACTTCCAAGTCCCACCTGATCCTGATGCCGGGCCACACCGATCAGTTTATATGGTTTTCCATTTAAATGAAATCCGGAGGCCGGATCAAAACGAAACCAGCGGAAACCCAGGGGGTTGTTTATTACATCCAGCACCTTCCCGGAACCGTTCTCTTCGATCTGTGTTTTAACCGTATACAACCAGGGCGTTTCCGGCGTCCAGAGTAAAGGCTTTTCAATAGCCGGGTGTTTGATCAGGAACGCTTTGTGAGTATTACCAGAAAGAGCAACCGGTTGTACTTCTTTGCTCACTATTTTGCCCGCCGGATCTATTATCTCATTGACGATCCTTACTTTTTTAGTACCCGGCTGATCGTTAAACAGGACACCCTTTATAGTAACAGCAGCCGCTTTACCAGAGACCGCTGGTGTCTGAATAAACACTCCTTTTGATGCCATATTCTCCATATCGAAATGCACTACGTCCGTAG
>DASVMC010000287.1:0-4402 GCA_036384555.1 Niabella sp.
AGCTGGATCCTTCAAAAATAAAATATGGGCTGGACCGCTATTATGATAATGAAAAGGATGAGGATTTTGTGGGCTTATTAAAAGATCCTTTTATAAAAAAAATTACTGAAACAGACGTTCCCGGGAATGCCCCGAAAGGAATAGCTTAAACCAATGGACTTCCCTACTTTTGAAAGATGAAAGAACAAAAAGTGATCGCAGTAATTCCCGCACGGTACGCTGCTACCCGGTTTCCCGCCAAACTGATGCAGCTGTTAGGAAAGGAGCCTGTGATTGTACATACCTATAACGCCGTTGTAAAGAGTAATTTGTTTTCAGATGTATTTGTGGTAACGGACAGTGATCTGATCTATAATGAGATTATCCGGCGGGGAGGTAAAGCCATTAGGAGTTTAGCGGCACATGAAAGCGGGACCGACCGTATTGCGGAAGCAGTAAGGAATATGGACGTGGATGTTATTGTGAATGTGCAGGGTGATGAACCTTTTATACAAGCCGAACCGCTGCAAAAGATTGTGCAGCTTTTCCGTTCTGAGGCAGTGCAGGTTGGGTCACTGATGCGGAGATTTGCCAGTGAAAAAGAAACAGAAAACCCCAATGCGGTAAAAGTAGTCGTTAATAAAAACGGGAAGGCATTATATTTCAGTCGTAGTGTAATTCCTTACAGACGTGATGAAAAAATGGAGATCCCCTATTATTTACACATTGGTGTTTATGCATTCAGAAAGCAAGCCCTGCTGGATTTTACTACCTGGCCTGCTTCACTTTTAGAACAGGCGGAAAAATTGGAACAGCTGCGCTTTTTGGAAAACGGAGTAGATATCTATATGGCAGAGACCAGCTACCGGACCATCGCAATTGATACTCCCGAAGACCTGGAAAAAGCCATTACTATTTTCAATCAATAAAAAAAAAGTTCATGATCTTATACGGAATCTTACTGATCGGTTTGGGTATCTTAGCCGTACCATCCCTGCTACTTTCCCAAAAGCCGGAGGCAAAAGAACTGCTGGATAAAATAACCCCTTACCAGGGCTGGATAGGAATGGTCTTCTGTGTAATTGGTGTTATAAGGATCCTCCGATGCCTTTTCAGCCTTAATCTGCTGGATTTTTTTCCTGTTTTCTGGTGCCTGTGGCTGGCAACAGGATTGATTACTGCAGCCCTGGGCTTTTTGCTGGGGTATGGATTCATTCAGCAATATGTGCTTTCAAAAAATGAAAAAGCCTCAGAAAAAGGAATGCAGTTGCTGAACCGGCTGCGCCCCCAGCAGGGCCGCTTAGGGATTGCTGCAATTATCATTGGTATTTTGTATGTAGTTGCTGCAATAACAGGGCCGGTTCCTGTTCTGTAAATAAGTTACGCAAATCCGATACATTTGTGCAATAGTATAAAAATCACCATTCATACATGAAGGTTCGCCCTGACAAATACCTGAAGCTTTTTTTACCCGGTCTGAAGGATCTTTTTGGAACAGAAAGAACTAAAGAGATCTTATCGGTTAATCCCACTATTATTCCCAAACGGGAAGAAGCCCAAAAGGTGATTATAACTGCCTATTGCTATTCCAAAGATTACATAGAAGAGCTGAAGGATATTTCGCTTGATGCAGCATTGGACCTGAAGAACAGTGATAAGATAGTATGGATCAATGTTGACGGGCTGCGTAAAAGCGATGTGGAAGCAATTGGCACCCGGTTCGGTATCCATCCTTTATTACAGGAAGACATTTTAAGCGTGAACCAGCGGCCAAAAATGGATGAAATTGACGATATTCTTTTCTGCCTCATGAACATGCTTTATTATAACGAGCAAAAAAAGTCGGCAGATTACGAGCAGATCGCCCTGGTATTAGGTAAAAATTTTGTGATTACTTTTCAGGAAGACAGCACACGGGACGTTTTTACCGCTTTGCGGGAGCGGTTGAAGTTACCTGCCAGTAAAACCCGTACTAAAGAAGCGGATTATCTGTACTATACATTACTGGATACCATTGTTGACCATTATTTTATTGTAATGGATAAGCTGGGTGATGAAATTGAGGACCTGGAAGAGGAGATCATAAAAAGTACCGGTAAACGAACGCTTGCCTATATTAACCTGTTGAGGAAAGAGCTCATTATATTGAAAAGGACCATTTATCCGGTGCGTGAGGTGATCAGCGGTATTATAAAAAGCGAAAACGACCTGCTGACCGAAACCAACGAGCGCTATTATAAAGATGTGTATGATCATATTGTACAGGCAATTGATCTGGTTGATAACTATCGGGATATACTGATGGGGATGCAGGACCTTTATCTCAGCAATGTGAATTTAAAAATGAATGAGGTAATGAAAGTAATGGCTATTGTTACCTGCCTGCTGGCCCCGGCTACAGTTATCGGGGGGATCTTTGGAATGAATTTTAACGTAATCCCGCTTACCAGTCATCATTTCGGGTTCTGGATCGCAGTTGGAGCAATGATATTGATCCCGTTATGGATGCTGATGGTCTTTAAAAGAAAAGGCTGGTTTTAAGAGGGCTCCGGAAGGAGTGCTTTCGGGAAGCCTGTCTATAAAAAGGTAATGCGTTGAAAGACAAACCGGCTCAGTACCCCTATTTTTGGAAATTTTCAGGAGATCATCGATATCAGGGTGTGATACCATTTTGGATTCCTGTTCCATAAGATCCAATGCTGAATATGCAGGTACACCTGTTCTATACCCGAACCGTCCCGGTAAAACGTTATGCGGAGCGGCTTCCAGAACAGCCCCAGGTTTTTAACATACAACGCTTTGTATAGATCATCGTACCCCATATATAATTGCCGCAGGTTCGATAGCCGGATCGTCAGGTTTATGTCTCCTTCTATATAAATGGAATCAGCGGTTAAGTAAATATTGCCGCTGTGATTGTATAAAGCGGGTCCGCCGGTTAATTGCCTGGCAGCTACCTGTACAGCACCAAGCTCCGGAATTTCATATTGATAAATCCATAAAACCGTATCTTTTAAAAGATATTCCGTATACAGGATCGATAAGAGGAATAAGGTAGCTTTTTTATAAAAACCGGTAAAATAACACCAGCTGAAGCTTTTACTTCTGCCGGTTCATCGGAACTGTGTAACCTTCGGGGAACACCCAGCAAATCTTTGTCACTACAGTGTTTAACTATTATCAGGTTCGTGTTAAAACAGTATCAGAGTCACTAAAGCAATTGCGGTCTCAAAGTATCCTTGAAGATCAGCTTCTTTTTTTATATACAGGTACGGTGCTGCAGGGCTCACCATACATCAGGCTTTTTACTACAGGCAGCAGCTTTAATGCTACCTGCGCATAAGCCTCCTCCGAAACCGGAATGGCACCGCAGCCTTTGATCACCACGCGCGCATCCTGAAATGTATTTGCATCGAGCGTATCAATTGCTTTCAGCAATTGCTTGTTCTTTACAGTGGGCTCGTCACCCAGGTGTACAAAAGCAGCAACAGGTTGTAAATAGCTTACAATCAGCATATAGGCCCAAAGCGGGATAATAGCATCCGCCGTACAAACAATGCCAACGCCTTTGTCTTTATAAACGGTCCAGTCCTGCTCTTTTAAAGCGGCACGGAAATCTTTCTCCTTCAGGATCATGCCCATAAACAGATAATCCTTTATGTCAAACAGCATTACAGGATCCTGTGGATAATAGTCTTCCAGGTTCAGGGTAATGATGCCGCTTTCTGCCACTTTATTTCTGAATGTCGTTTCCATAATTAAAGAACAAAGGTAACAGTACTTAAGTTTATTTCTGCAACAGGTATAAGCATCAATAAAAATGCATTGGTGCGAAAAGAGTGTTTCAATGCGTCGTTAAAAGCAAACAGCCCGCTAGCAGATAGCGGGCTGTTTATTCTGTTGGTGTACAACATTAATAAAATTTACTCCTGAAGTCTTTAATATCGGCAGCTTCACGCAGCGCTTGTAAAGACTGGAATTGAGACTGTTGCTTGGCTTGCATATAACGCATTTTGCGTAATGCGTCAATATCCGTTGTTTCTGTCGGAGTGCTGATTAAATTATCAACCCGGATCACATAAACGCCCTGTGTACCGGCAATGGGTTCCGGAACAACCTTGTTCAGGTTCTCCTTGTTAAAGGAAGCACCGATCACTTTCGGTTCAAAGCCCAATGCTGTGGGCGTTTGAGCATTAAACCGCAGACTGTCTGCTGTTTCAACCTGCGTTTTCAGGGTGGTGGCAGCAGCTTCCAGTGTGGTCACTTTTCCGATCTTGTCGATAAGCATTTTTGCTTTTTTCTGGTTTACCAGCAAAGGTTCTACCATCATCCGGGCTTTGGCCGGGCTCATGGTTCCTTCTTTGTTAATTTCTGTAACTACGCCTACCACGTAGAAAGCTCCTACACGGGTGGGCTGGATCAC
>DASVMC010000288.1:0-1687 GCA_036384555.1 Niabella sp.
AAATGTAGGAAGCAAAAAAATACCCACAATAAACCACATAGCAAGAAAAAACAACAGTTTCAACACCGTAAATAGGATCTGCATGCCTTCAAACTCTTTGGTAACGGCAATTGTAGAAAGCAATACCATTAGTAATATGACAATAATATCCTCTACCACCAGCACTCCAAACACAATACGTGCAAACTGTTTGGTCTTCATACCCAGTTCATCAAAGGCCCGCAAAATAATTGTAGTAGAAGAACTGGCCAGCATGCCTCCCAGGAACATACTGTCCATTGTACTCCATCCCATCCATTTACCGGTAAAGTATCCTGCAAAAATTATAAAGATAATTTCCGTAAATGCCGTAATGGAGGCGGCGCCTCCAACGCGCACCAGCTTTTTAAAACTAAATTCCAGACCAAGGCTAAACAATAAAAAAATAACACCGATCTCTGCCAGGGTTTTTACATTTTCCTGGTCAACCACATTCGGGATAAAAATAAAATGCGGGCTTACCAAAAAGCCGGCAATGATATATCCCAGCACCAACGGCTGCTTGATGCGCTTAAACAACAGGGTTACAATTGCACCGGCGATTAAAATCAATGCAAGATCTTCTATTAATTTTGGTAAATGCCCCATATATTGTTTGTTACACTAATTGATGGTTTGGAATATACTTATTTTTTCTCATAAAAAAGGGCTATAACAGACAATACTAACCGCGGCTTCCGCCCTGTTTTTAATTTCTTAACAAATTTAACTGATAAAAGTTGCATTCGCTGGCAGCACGCTTTCATATCAGGCCTGTGGTCAGTTATCAGTTTTTAGTTTTCAGTAATCAGTTATCAGTTATCAGGTTGTGTATACCTGGAATGGTGTCGGCAATACTTTTCCAGTAACCAATAGCAGGCCGTCCTGATAGCTATACGGGATGACGAACCCTCTTGTAATGGGCTTTCCTCAGGCTATTAATGACAAATGCAGCATTGTTTTTGGAAATCGGCAAAATAGAAGTGTGTCATTTCGGAGTAAAAACTGGTGATACAAAACCAATGAAGCAAGAACAAACACGCTTAGAATATTTCAGGAGCACACCTCTTCCAGAAAAAGGCATGTTTACCTTTTATTGCACTTTCAGGGGGCGGCGTCTTTCTGCAATTACTTATCTCCCCTCCCTTTTTCAGCCATCCCTTGCAAAAACGTTCCTGTTCCCGCAATAATAGCTATTCTGAAAACATGATACAAATCACATTTAAAAAATTCCGCTGTCCTGATCTTCTCTCCCGTTGTACTTTTGTAACGAACCTTTTACAATATGAAAAAAGAAGCTTCAATGTCTCCACTGGAAAACAGCATCCTGTACCAACACATTTTACCGGAATGGAAACCGGTGATCGAGGCCGGAAAAGAGCTGCGGTTCTTTAAAAAAGGCGCTCCTATCTTCAGAGAAGGCGATGCGGTAAAAGGGATTTTCTTCCTGGAAACCGGTAAAGTAAAAATCCAGCAGCACTGGGGCAGCCAAAAAGAGCTGATCATTGGCTTTGCAAAACCCGGGGACATGATCGGCTACCGGGGATTGGGCAAGGACAAACGGCAGCATGCCTCAGCAATCGCGTTAGAGCCTACGGAAGTGGCTTTCATTACTACCAGACTGCTGGAGGCCACCATTACACTTAACTCCAGGCTTTCTTATGCGCTG
>DASVMC010000289.1:0-4468 GCA_036384555.1 Niabella sp.
AAAAATTATCCTTTACCTGTAAAACCAGGTGAATGGTTCATTTCCAGCATTACAACAGACAGGGAGCATAGGATATGGATCGCTTCAAATACAGGTGAAATCTACTACCAGGACCCGCAACAGAACCGGTTTATCCCGTATCAGTACAGGCTTTCCGGGCAGCCCGTGGCAACTATTCAGCAATTGCTCTTTATTGGTGATCACCTGTTCCTGGCAACTGATAAAGGAGTATGCAGGATCAACCTGCTCTCAAAAGAAGCGGTGCTGCTGCATCCTGACCGTATTAATACCAGGATCAACAGTTTATTGTTACAGGATGACCGCCTGTGGATGGCCTCAGAAAGTGCGGGATTGTTCTGCCTGAACCTTAAGAAGGACCAGCTTGCCAGGTACCTTCATGAACCGCAGCCAATAAACAGCCTTATTGATAATGATATCAGGAGCCTGGCCCTGGATCAGAGCGGCAATTTATGGATCGGCACCTTCAGGGGGTTATCGGTCCTTGACAGTCAAACAGGCATTTTTACCAATTTTGAGCACCAGTACACAAGGGACTATACATTAAGCCAGAATTCAGTACGGTGTATTTTCCGGGACCGCCAGAACGGTATGTGGCTGGGTACTTTTTTCGGGGGTCTGAATTACTATCATAAAGACGATATCAAGTTCAATATACTGAGTCAGAATGCCGGAACTGTTCTGCTGAATGACCAGGTCGTAAACATTATAAAGGAAGGACCGGATCATGATATCTGGATCGGCACTAATGATAAAGGCATTAATTTATGGAACAGGCAGACCAACACCATCTCCTACTATACTCATAAAGAATCGGGCATCAATTGCATCAGCTCCAACAATATCAAGGCCCTTACTTTTGATGCCGGCGGGAACGTGTTCATCGGTACTTTTAATGCCGGCCTCAATATCCTGAATAAGAAAACGGGCAATATAAAAACTTATGTGCATGACCCGAATAACCCGGCTTCTTTATGCGGTGATATGGTGCACGCATTGCTTCGTGACCGGCAGCAGCGTATATGGGTGGGCACCCGCTCGGGCCTGGATCAGTGGAACGCAGGCAGCCAGACCTTCAGCCATTATTCCCGTGATCCGTCAGGACGAAAACTGAGTTCCGATATTATAACTTATCTCCTGGAAGATCAGAAAAGCAGGATCTGGGTCGGCACCATCAACGGCATCAATATTTTCACCCCGGACAACGGAAATTTCGAAGCATTCCCGGGCAATACTTTATCTAATGAACTGGTCACCTGTATTGCAGAAGACCAGCTTGGCCGGATATGGGTGGGTACCCGCGATGGTCTAAATCTTTTTGACGAACAGCGGCATCAATTTGTGCCTTATCCGGGACCCGGCAATGTCATAAAAGGCATGATCTACGGAATCCAGCCCGATGATGACCGGGGGATCTGGGTTTCCACAGATAAAGGGTTGCTAAAACTGGACACCCGGCTGACCAGCTGCAGCTGTTTAACAGTCAGACGGGCCTTGGCAGCAATCAGCTTGGATTTCCTGCATTCTGTAAAACAAGCGACAGGATGTTATTATTCGGAGGATTAAACGGGATCATTTACTTCTATCCTCATTCCGTTATGCTGAAGCCATTTAACCTGGCTGTTTCTTTTACCGGCCTTGATGTTTTTAGTACTCCTGTTACCCCCGGCAGTAATCCGGGCATTTTAAGCGAATACATCAATGATACCAAGTCGCTCAGTTTTGCGCACGAGTACAAGCAGTTCACCCTCTTTTTTAATGCATTCAATTATATATCACCCGGAAGCATCAAATATTATTACATGCTGAAAGGGTTTGATTATGGATGGCAGGTATGTGAAAACATTCCAAAAGCCACGTACAGCAATTTAAAGCCCGGCACCTATACCTTTCTGGTAAAAGCAACCGGCCCGCTGGGGGAGGAAAGCAGCGTACGGTCATTAAAAATAACAATCCGGCCTCCGTGGTGGCGCAGCAACTGGTTCTACCTGCTGATTGCAGCAACCGTGGCTGCAATGGTTTATATGGCTTACCGTGTTATCCATGAACGCATCAAAACAAGGAATGCGCTCGCCATGGAACGAAATGACCGGGAAAAAGCTGAATACCTGAACCAGATGAAAATGGATTTTTTCACCAATGTCTCCCACGAATTCAAAACGCCGCTCACGCTTATCATTGCTCCGTTAGAAGAAATACTCAGCAAACAAGTATCCGAAAAAAAGCTCAAGAAGTACCATGAGCGCATGTTGTCCAATGCAAAACGTCTTTACCAGCTGGTTGATCAGTTAATGGAATTCAGGAAAACAGAAAAAGGCATCAAAAAACTGGAATTATCCGAAGGCGATATCGTTGCTTTCCTGTATGAGCTCTATATGTCCTTCCTGGAATTATCCGGACAGCAAAACATAAAGTATTATTTCAAATCCACCCAAAAAGAGCTGACCTGTTACTTTGATAGGGATGCTATTGAAAAAATCTGCAACAACCTGTTGTCCAATGCGTTTAAATACACCGCTCCGGGAGATACGATCGAGTTCAGTTTTAACCTCAGGAATGAGCAGCTGGTGATCACAATAAGGGATACCGGCGTGGGAATAGCACCGGTTGACCATGAGAAAGTATTTGAACGCTTCTACCAGGTAAAAAGTAAGGAAATGAGTGTGGGGTCAGGAGTAGGTCTTGCATTTGCCAAAAGCCTGGCAGAGTTGCATCACGGTACAATAGCCATTGAAAGCGAGCCAGGCCAGGGAACCGCTTTTATCGTAACAATTCCCCTGAACCGGCAGCACTACCATGCAGACGAGTTCAAGCCCGAAAACCATTTTGAGCTGCTTCTTGATAACCTGAGCGCCCTGAATAAGGACCTGCCCGAGGCCGAAGAGCAGCCTTCTCTTACCGGCAGCGCACAGCATTTGCTGATCGTTGATGATAACCCGCAGATCGTGGAGTACCTGTCGGGCTATTTTGAACGGCAGTTCAGGATCAGCAAAGCGTTTAACGGTGACGACGCAGTAAAGATTGTGGAAGACGGAGGTATTGACATGATCATCAGCGATGTGATGATGCCGGGTATCGACGGCATCCAGTTTTGTAAAAAAATCAAACAGAACATCCTCACCTGTCATATACCGGTTATCCTGTTAACGGCCAAAAACGAAACCACTAACCAGGTGAAGGGATTGGAAGCCGGAGCTGACGATTATGTAACCAAGCCTTTTTCTGTACCCCTGCTGGAAGCAAAGGTGCAGAATATCATCCGCTCCCGGCGGCGGCTAAAAGAGTATTACTCTTCTGCTACTGAAATCATACCGGAAAACATTGCGCTCAATACACTGGATGAGGAGTTTTTACGCAACGCCATTCATATTATTGAAGAGAGCCTGATCGACCCGGAGTTTTCTGTGTTAAAGCTCAGCCGGAAAATCGGTATGAGCCGGTCGAGCCTGTACCTTAAATTAAAAGCGATTACCGGCGAATCGACAACAGACTTCATCAAACGCATCAAATTTAAAAAAGCCGCAGAACTGTTGGAAAGTAAAGCACATTCTGTTACAGAAGTCGCTTATTTATCCGGCTTCAGCTCCTTATCCTATTTTTCAACCTCATTTAAACAGTATTATGGTTATTTACCTACGGAATACGCAGCTAATAAGCAAACTGAGTAGCGCGGAGCCAAAAATCAACCATTTTTAAAGTAATTAAATCATTTTTGAAACCCCTTTTTTACTTTCTGTCCTTATTTTGACCTTACAGCCAGCAACCCTGGCCTTTTAAACTTAAAATTTATATACGGTGACAGAAATGTATGCGATCGCCATTGATGTAGGCAGCACATTCATAAAGTGCAGCCTGATAAACGTACAGGGACAAATGCGCTATTCCTTTAAAATGCCCTCAAAAGATGTGTTAACAGAAGGCGAAATTATAGCGCTCATCAATGCAGCAGTACGCAAATGCGCAAGCCAGACGGGAAAACAGGTGCTGGGGATCGGAATCGGTTTTCCGGGCATTGTGGAAAACAATATTATCGTGGGCGGTGCTGATAATTTACCGGGATTCAGGAATGTTGACCTGGGAGCAATTGTTGCAGCCTCCACCGGGCTGAATGTAATGGTTGACAATGATGCCAATATGATGGCCTGGGGGGAAATGCAATATGGATCCGGCAAGAACTGTTCAGACGTGGTATTCCTTACCGTAGGAACGGGCATCGGGGGTTGTCTGGTGATCAACAATAAACTATACGGCGGCTTCAGGAACACCGGAGCCGAGCTGGGTCATATCGTGATCAACTTTAATGGCCCCGAGTGTTCCTGCGGAGGCAGAGGCTGCTTTGAGGCATATGCATCCACCAAAGCGCTGATCCGGGACTATGCAGCGCTCTCAGGTATGCCTGCATCCGGACTGGACCGGAAGATCGTCATAAAAAATTACCTTTCGGGTGATG
>DASVMC010000290.1:0-10346 GCA_036384555.1 Niabella sp.
ATTTATATCCCCGAATAAAAAGTTGGTATACTGACTGACACTCAGCCCGCTGGCATCTAAGTGTTCCTGGTCAAAAAAGGAGGGATATATCGTTGTTATTACAGGCCAGTGATCGGAGGGCCACAGGCCGTTATAGGATGTATTGATAATAGTTGAGTGACTATAAGCCAGGTCCCCGGACAAGAATATGTAATCAATTTTACCATCACCAATGTCATCCCATCCATGAAAGGTCTTGCCTCCTGTACTATCTCCCATTGCGTCCGCTACGCCCAGTAAATTTTTAAAATAGCTTATTTCACTTTTGGTGGGAGAGGCATTATAGTCGCCGAATGCGATCAAAGGCAGGTTGTCACTGTTTTCTCTTGAGATCATTGCTGCATGTCTTTCAGCATTGATTTGCCGGTAGCTTTGTTCAGAAGGATTCCAGTGCGTATTTGTTATAAAATAATCCGCGCTGTTGCTCAGGTCTTCTAAAACGGCCCAATAGGTCTTATCGCTTTGCGGGGCGTCAATAATTTTCTCAACCCCGGCCCTTTTTAGGGAAAAACGATCCCTCTTATAAAAGATAGCCTTAGGAGAACTTCCTGTTGGTGTTTCATAATAACCGGAATATCCAATAGTATTTACCTGTGCAATAAACCAGGTTTTAATACTGTCATCCTGGAACTCCTGCAGGCCAAATATATCAGGAAGATGATCTTTTACGATTTGCAGGATTTTTCCTCTCCGCTGCATAATGGATTCCGGATCGCCCGGCTGGTCTCTTCGGATATTAAAAGACATGACCTTAAAGGACGCAGCAGGAGAAAACGCTGTTAATGAAGCGGTTCCTTTTATGTATTGCTTGTCAGGAAGCATACCGGTGGCTGGTTTAAGCTCCTTCCTGCATCCGGTGAACAGGAACGGCAGCAGGCCGAACAGGGCGGTCAAAATGAGCTGCTGAACAGACGGGCGGTGAACTGAATTTGGAAAAACGGACTTTTTTTTCATACTGATCGTTTAAGAAAATAAATCATGTTAATTCTGATTGTAAAGGATTTTTTCTTCCTGTATTCTTGCGGAGAAGAACATAGGATATTTAAAAATATTAATTTAATATTAAAATTACTTTAAAAAATGATTATTAATTTATTTTTTTTAACTTTTAATGTTTAAATAAATTTAATTATATTACATTTGGTTTAATTAAGGGCTGGTGCTCAGGTTTGAACAAATAACAGTAATTGTTTTTTCTGAATGTTTGAATCACTTTTTTTTAAAGATTGCTTTGGTATATAAATCTGAAAACCAGCCTGTTAAATAAAAAATCGAAAGGAATAAAACTCAGGTCATTATGAAAAAAAACTACTGCTTTGCCATTGTACCGCAGCAAAGTGATCCCCGGAAATTAACCGGCAGCTGGCTGTTCTTTCTGTTTGGGTTCTTATTGTTGTCCGTGTCTGCTACAGCACAGTCGCAAAAGATCACCGGAAAAATTACTGACGAAAACAATAAACCCCTGGAAGGAGTAAGCATCAGCGTAAGAGGCTCCGGATCGGGTACTGCCAGTAATGCCGAAGGAAATTACGTATTGACCGTACCCGATCTTACAGCGGTACTGGTATTCTCTATGGTGGGTTATGTAGAGAAAGAAGTAACCCCGGCTGGCGCCGCGGTAATGAATGTTACCCTTCAAAAAGATGTTACCGGCTTAAATGAAGTTGTGGTGGTCGGCTATGGCACGCAGAAAAAAGCCAATCTTACGGGTTCTGTTTCTGTTATCAGCAGCGCCCAGATTGAAAGACGGCCTAATACCTCTACTTCTAATGCGCTGCAGGGACTGGCTCCCGGTGTGACCGTTACCTCCCAGACCGGTGCTCCCGGCGGGGACGGTGCGCAGATCCGCATCAGGGGGATCAATTCCTTTGGAGGGTCGAGCAGCAACCCGCTGGTCATTATTGATGGTGTGGCCGGTTCAATTGATGATGTGGATGCCAACCTGATCGAATCCATATCTGTATTAAAAGATGCGGCTTCTTCCGCCATTTATGGATCCAGGGCGGCCAATGGTGTTATACTGATCACTACCAAAAGAGCAAAAGATAAGCTATCCGTAAACTATAAAGGGTTTATTGGCAAGCAAACACCAACGGCAATACCCAAGGTGACAGACGGATTAACCTATATGCGCGTATTCAACGACGCCAGTATGAACGATAATGGTACTACAATTTATAGTGAGCAGGATATAGAAAAATTCCGGCAACAATATGAGGCCGATCCAAACAATTATGACTGGCAGCGTGCCATACTGAACGGCAGCGGGTTGGAACAGAATCATTTTATCTCGTTAGCTGCCAACAGCGGTATTGTGCGGGTAACACCCTCGCTGAGCTATACAGACCAGGAAGGGATCATTAAGAATACCGGTTTCAAACGCTATATTTTCCGTAACAACCTGGATATAACCCCTAATAAAAAGTTTAATATAAAGGCAGATATTGCCGTAACCAATAAGAACAGGAAGCAGATCGCCGATGAAGGAACGATCTGGAATTACCTGGGCAGGATGCCTACCAATATTCCTATCCGTTATGGTGATCAATGGTCCGATGGCTGGGTAAAAATCAATCCGGTAGGTTATATTGAGGATGGCGGCAACCGGAAGGCAAATAACCTGGAGTTTTATGGAAATCTTAATCTGAACTACAAGCCGGTGGACTGGTTGTCCCTGTCAGGAATGTTTGCGCCCCGCTACCTGACCTCTAATGTGCATCTTTTCAGGAAAAGCGTAATGACCTACTATGAGGATGGGTCAGAAGCAGGAGCAGCAAATACCTATACGGAACTTACAGAGTCTGCTTACAGATATTTTTACGGTACCTACCAGTTCCAGGCCACGGCGCAAAAAAGCTTCGGGGATCATGATTTTAAGCTAATGGCCGGTACCTCCCGGGAAACCTATGATGAAAAATACCTGTCGGGCTACAGGAGGGATTTCGTTTATGATAACTATGAACAGCTGACTGCAGGTGCAGATAACGCGACAAAAGATAATAATGGTACGGAAAATCAGTGGATACTGATATCCGGGTTTGGCAGGTTCAATTATGATTTTAAATCTAAATACCTGTTTGAAGCCAATTTAAGATATGACGGTACTTCCCGCTTTATTGGCGCCAACCGCTGGGCTACATTTCCTTCATTCTCCGCAGGATGGGTGATTTCCAAAGAACGTTTCTGGGAGAAAATCAGTCCGGTGGTCAATATGCTTAAGATCAGGGGCTCCTGGGGTAAGCTGGGGAACCAGAATATCGGTTCTTCCTATTACCCTTTTGCGGAAGCTTTATCACTGGGTAGTGTTTCCATGGGCGGGAACGTTTACCAGATGATCACACAAACCACACTTTCCAATCCCGACCTCCGCTGGGAAGAAACCGTCATGAAAGGCGTTGGAGTAGATGCCACCCTGTTCAACAAATTATCTCTGACATTCGACTGGTATGATAAGACAACAGACGGTATTCTGCTTAAACTGAATACTTCGCAGCTTACCGGGCTTGCTTCTCCTTATCAGAATGCTGCAATGGTAAGCAATAAAGGCTGGGAAGTGGCTGCGAGGTATGATGATCAGTTTGGCGATTTCCGCCTGGGAGTGGGCGTCAACCTGTCTGACGTAAAGAATAAGATCCTTGATATGAAAGGGCAAACTTCGGGTGATCTTTTACGGCAGCAGGAAGGATACGCAATCAACTCTATTTACGGGTATATAGCAGACGGGCTTTATCAGTCGCAGGATGAAATTGATAAAGGACCTGTACAAATAGGTACATTAAAACCCGGTGATGTACGGTACCGGGACATTGCCGGTGCGTTTGATGAGAACGGCAAACCAATACCCGACGGAAAAATCACAGATGCGGACAAGGTGATCATCGGAAGCACGATCCCCCGTTATACCTATGGTACCAATCTGGATCTGGGTTGGAGAGGGATACGGCTGAGCACTTTTTTACAGGGCGTAGGTAAAGTAGACGGCTATCTGAATGCGCATTATGTAATTCCGGCTGCTAATTCCAGCGCGATCAAACCCTGGCAGCTGGATTACTGGACACCGGAAAATACGGATGCTTCCCTGCCGCGCGTATCCATCACATCTACCAATAATACGCAGAACTCCACTTTATGGATGAGAAGCGCAGCGTACCTGCGGCTGAAGAATATTCAGCTGGGGTATGAAATACCGGCAGCATTTACGAAGCGGTTGGGTATACAAAAGGCATTTGTTTATGTAAACGGGCAAAACATTCTGACAAAAACCAAATTTTACCAGGGATATGATCCCGAAATCAACTTTAACGCCAATGCCGCGGACGGCGTGTCATTGGGCGGAGGCGACTACTATCCCCAGGTTAAAATTTACACATTTGGTATTGACATTAAATTCTAAAAAAATGAAACGCTTTAATAATATAATCAGGCTTGCAGCTGTAACAATAGGAGCAGTTTTGTTACTGAACTCATGCAAACCGGATCTTGAATCGCTCAACGGTCCCTCTACAGGTACTTTTCCTGCTAACGCTAAAGAAGCGGAAATGGGCCTGTTTGGGGCTTATCAGAATATCAGCACATTAAGTGCCGCGTCCACCCCTATATGGCATGTAATGGATAATATCACTGATATAGGATATGCACGGCCCGGAACCAACTACACCTCGCCCATCACCAGCGCTATTACAACCGATAATGCCCTGGCAAATAAACCCTGGCAGGTACACTATCAAACCATTGCCCGTTGCCACACGGTGCTCGATAACCTGGACCGCATTAAAAGCTCCATGTCGGACAACGACTATAGTCAGCTGGATGCGGAACTGCGTTTTATCCGGGCTTATTGTTATTCACAGCTGATCGAATTATACGGAGCAGTACCTCTGTTGAAGCATGCTGTTGATCTTAATAATGCCAGTGTGCCCAGAACGCCAAAGGCGGAGATTGAGCAATTCCTCCTGGATGAACTAACTGAAATAGCGGACAAACTGCCCGTATCGCAGGCGCAATACGGAAATGTAAGAGCGTCCCGCGTGGCTGCATATATGCTGAAGGCAAGGATCGCTTTGTATGCAAAAAAATATACAGAAGCTGCTACAGCTGCCAATACCGCATTAACGCTTTCTTCCGGCGTATATGACCTGACCGATTTTAACAGCTCCGTCAGTTATGCCGGCAAAGACCATACTGTTGGCGAACCTGATTTATCAAATATCTACGGACATGTAGGGTTTAAGACCAGCAAGGAATGGATATGGGTGGCTGAGTACAATCAGACGATCCCGGGAAATACGCATAACCAGCAATATTATTCGGCCTCCCGTTTGGGCAAGGGTGTTTGTTACTGGGGACCAACACAGGACCTCATCAATACATTCCAGTGTACAGACGGATTGCCTATTACAGCATCTCCTTTATACAATGCTTCCAATCCATTCGAGCATCGTGATCCGAGGCTGGATATGTATTGTGCACGCCCGCATGCACGTTATGTAGGCTATCAGTTTGAGCCGGCTACCAGTTTTGCTAGCGTAAAGAATTACTGGCCGGTCATAACGGGTCAGGCGGCAACGCCCTCCAGTGTAACCAATGCGGATGCAACAAATGCCTACCGGTCTTTTAGTGGTTATCTTTGGCGTAAGCCAATAGATCTGGCTGATTATGCAAGTACCTCTGTAAGTGGCGTATCGGATCTCAATGTGGGTATTTTCCGTTTTGCAGAACTGTTGCTGATCTATGCAGAGGCAAAGATCGAAGCGAATGAATTGGACAATACGGTATACGATGCCATCAACCGGATCCGCCACCGCGCGCAAATGCCCGATCTGCCCACCGGCTTATCGCAGGCGCAATTGCGTACGGCGCTGCGCTATGAACGCAAAGTAGAGCTGGCTAATGATGGTTTAAGATGGTATGACCTGCGTCGCTGGGGCATTGCCGGTAAGGTAATGAATGGTTATATCTACCTGAACAGGGATGCCAAGGCATGGACAAAAGAGGTGCTGACCGGATTTGACGAGAACTATACGCCGATCTATAATCACACCGAGGCTATTAAATATTTCACGACCCAGGAAGTGGTGTATAAGGACAACAAGGATGAATTGTGGCCGGTTCCGAAATCTGAAATGGATGCCAATAAACAATTGACACAGAACCCGGGATATTAATGAATCTTGAACAATATAAAGTAGTGCATAGCGCTAATAATCGTATCGGATGAAAGGATTGCTCAGCCCCGAAAAAAGACGTTGGTTTATTATTGCCGTTATTTTCCTGGCCATAGTGTTTAACTATGTAGACCGGCAGATCGTGTCCATCTTAAAACCCGTGCTGAAGTCAGAATTTGGGCTGGACGACAGCGGCTATGCAATGATCCTGAATATTTTTACCATTTGTTACGCAATAATGTATCCGGTTACGGGTTGGCTGGTTGACCGGTTTGGTGCGCGTATGATAATGTTCTATGGAATTATTACCTGGTCCCTGGCCTGTATTGGCGGCGGTTTGTCCAGGACGATTGGACAGTTCGGTTTTTTCCGCGGATTGCTTGGAACGGCAGAGCCTACTAATTTTCCTGCGCAGCTAAAGGTAATTGCAGTGTGGTTTCCCGGTAAATTACGTGCTACCGCCAACAGCCTTTGTGTGGCAGGCAGTTCCATAGGCGCCATTATTGCACCACCGGTCATTGCATGGCTGTCCCTCACCTACAGCTGGCAGATCGCTTTTATTACGATGGGTGCGATCGGGGTATTTATTGCCGTATCATGGAAATTGATCTATAGGGATCCCCCGGAACATATCCTGCAGGAAGCCACAGCTTCGTCTGCCGGGGAAACGGCAACAGCCGGATCCTTTCAATGGAAGCAGTTATGGAGCACCCGCAGCCTGTGGGGTGTTTTGCTAATACGTTTTGTCAGCGACCCCGTATGGTATTTCTGTCTTTTCTGGCTGCCGGGTTATTTACAGGAATCGTCAGGATTTACATTGGCGCAGGTAGGTATGATCGGCTGGATACCGTTCCTGTTTGCCGATCTGGGTGCTATCGGTACTTCTGCATGGTCCGATAAAATGGTTCGAAAAGGCTGCACCCCGCTAAGAGCGCGGAAACGGATGCTTACCCGGGTTGCCGTACTGAGTCCTTTATGCGCGCTGACGCCTTACCTGGGCGGGGCATGGTCTACATTGATCGTATTCAGCGTTGTGGCGATCGCGTGCCTGAGCTGGCTGTTTACGATCAGCGTGGTGGTGGCCGAAGCCTTCCCCGTAAAAAATGTGGCCAGTGTGCTGGGTATTGCAGGAGGATTTGGTGCGCTGGGCGCAGTATTGTTTAATTATTTTGTAGGGCAGTTCATCGGCACATTGGGTGCCGGAAAAATATTTATTGCCATGGCTTTTTT
Source organism: Niabella sp. (assembly GCA_036384555.1). Lineage (GTDB taxonomy): Bacteria > Bacteroidota > Bacteroidia > Chitinophagales > Chitinophagaceae > Niabella. The sequence goes on from DASVMC010000290.1 coordinate 7,434, forward strand.
ACATCCGTTGGCAGTATTGATCCTGTGGACAATGGTACGGCCTGAAAAACCATCAGGCCCGGTAATAAACAGTAAATAAAAAATAATATGTCAAAAACAATCACAGAGCCGGCCAGGGAAATTGCAGTGCGAAAAGAAACTGATGTACTGGTGATTGGCGGAGGCCCTTCAGGAATTATGGCTGCCCTGGCAGCTGCTGAGGATGGCTTAAACGTAATGCTGATCGAAAGCCGCAGCTTTGTAGGCGGCAATATGACGATTGGGCTTCCCATACTGGGATTTCTCGGGCAGAAGGGCAATCAGATCATCAAAGGTCTTCCGCAGCAATTCATCGATCGGTTAAAAGCGGTACAGGCCTCCAGCGAGCACCGGCCCTGTCCCCTGCATATGAGTCTGACGCTGGTGGAACCGGAAGCGGTAAAAACAGTAGCGTTGCAAATGCTGGTAGAAAGAAAAGTGGAAGTGTTGTTCTATGCGTTTTGTGCAGGAGTGGTGATGGAGGACGATGCACTGAAAGGGGTGATCATCGAGAGCAAAGCAGGACGTGAAGCAATATTGGCTAAAACGGTCATAGATTGCAGTGGTGATGCTGATGTGGCTTATCGTGCAGGTGTTCCCTGTGACTACGGGAATGAGCAGGGAGGCGTTCAGCCCCCGACACTGATGTTTTGTCTGGGCGGGGTCGATACAGAAAAACTGCGCACAAGCGTTGCCGAAGAACCCAGGACCTATTTAACTGATTTTATCCCTGCTGAATACTTCGGCCAGAACAATCAGTTTGTACTGGTAGGTATGCGGAACCTGGTAAAAAAAGCACAGGAGGCGGGATTGACATTGACAACGGAGCGTACCATTCTTATTACCGGTCTGCGTAAGGGAGAGGTGTGGGTGAACATGACGCGCGTGAACGGCGTAAACGGTACGGATCCAGGCAGCCTTACTTATGGAGAAATAGAGGGCCGGCACCAGATACAGGACATTCAGCAATACCTGATCCAATATGTGCCGGGATTTGAGCAGGCCTATTTCCTGAAAACGGCTCCTTTCATCGGCATCAGGGAAACGAGGCGGATACAAGGTCATTATACCATGACCCGGGAAGACATTATGACCTGCCGGCATTTTGACGATGCGATAGCTGTGGCCAGCTATCCGTTGGATATACACCACCCACAGGGAGGCGGCTGTACGCTGGAATGGTGCGGCGATTGCTATGATATTCCCTATCGTTCATTGATCCCTCAAAAAATTAAAAACCTTATTGTGGCCGGGCGCTGTATTTCCACAACGCATGAAGCCATGTCTGCCATCCGTGTAATGGCGCCCTGTATGGCAATGGGTGAAGCTGCCGGGCGTGCAGCAAAGATGGCTGTAAGAGCCGGTATACAACCGGCAGCTATTGATGTAAAAAAACTGCAGGAAGAGCTCCTTGGTAAAGGGGCGTACCTGCGTATTGCTCCGGAAGTACCGGTATCATAAATTAAATAATTCAGAAATGAGGTCATTTGGCAGAAGACGTTTTTTAAAAGGCATGAGTGCTGCTGCATTGCTGCCTGTATTGCCCGCTTTCAGTAAGGATGCGGGAATCCCATCCGGCAAAACGGGAACACACCGTGTTCTGAGCTGTAACATCCGTGTGCCGCTTGATGAAGACGAAACAAAGGGGATGGGCTGGTCAGTGCGGAAGGCGGTTTGTCTGAAGGTAATCAAAGACAAACGACCGGATATTGTTGGCCTGCAGGAAGTGCTAAAAGTGCAGGCGGACGATCTCAGGAACTATTTGTCGTCCTATCAGTTATTCGGTTTTGAAGGTCCGGAAATGGATCCCCATCCAACAGGCTATTACGGCATCGCCAAGAACCCGATACTTTTTTCCAGAGACCGGTATGAATTGCTTACAGGCGGCACTTACTGGCTTTCCGAAACACCGCTGGTAGCAGGAAGTAAGTCCTGGGATACAGCCAGGGCCAGGCATGCGAACTGGGTACGCCTCAGAGAGAGAAAAACCGGGAAAGAAATAAGAATGATCAACCTGCACCTGGATCATATTTCTGCTGAAGCAAAAATTCAGCAGGCAAAGATGGTAGTGGCAGAAAGCGCACAGTATCTGCCGGAATACACCCAGCTGCTCACCGGCGATTTTAATAGCAGATTTGACAGTAAAGTGTTCGAACCGGTACGGAACGGAGGCTGGAAAGAAAGTTATGAAACGATCCACGGAGAAAAAGAAGCGGGCTTTACCGGTCATGAATTTCAGGGCACTGCTTATGAAAAAGGTCCTTCCAAAGGCAGGATCGATTATATCTGGTACCGGGGAAAAGCAAAGCCGGTAAATGCAGAGATCATTAAAGATCGTATCAACGGGAAATATCCCAGTGATCATTTTTTTATGCAGACTGATTTTGTCATTGAATAAAAATTGATATAATGAAAAAAAGAATATTGGGTGGCCTGCTTTGGTGCCTGCTGGGTACAACGCCTGCGTTTTCTCAGGGTAATTATCAAAAGCCCGCATTAGAGCAGAAGGGGTCCTGGTCACTGATCATGGTGCCTGACCTGCAGAATTATGTAAAATGGCAGCGGAATCAGCCGTTGATAGATCTTATGATGGCCTGGATTGTGGACAATATCGATACGCTCAATATAAAGATGGTAATGGGGGTGGGCGACCTGGTGGAAAATGATGGAAAGATCACCAATGATTATGATGGCGACCAGACCTCGAAGAGCCAGTGGGAATATGTTTCCAGGGCTTTTGGGAAACTGGATGGGAAAGTGCCGTATATCGCAGCAACGGGGAATCATGATTATAGTATCGACCGGCAGGGTAACCGCACCTCACAATACAGCCAGTTCTTTGTTCCTGAAAAGAATCATTTGAACCAGAAATTACTGGTTCAGAATACCCGGAAT
>DASVMC010000291.1:0-6462 GCA_036384555.1 Niabella sp.
CCAGGTCCGGTATTTTCAATTGCTTCTTATACGGGTGGTCTGGCTTTAAAAAATATGGGAAGTTCTTGGCAGGTAGCTGGAATTATTATTGCCATGGTTGGCATATTCTTGCCAAGCGCTTTATTGGTTTTGTTTTTTTTCCCGATCTGGAATATGTTAAAGAAATATTCGGGAATTTACCGTTCACTTGAAGGGATCAACGCCGTGGTAATGGGTATCATGTTGGGGTCTACCCTATACATTATGAAGGACCTTTCTTTATTTACCTTCCAGGATTTTAATTTTATCAATTTGCTGGTAGTGGCAGGCGCAGCAGTTGTCCTGATCTTTACAAGGATCCCCGCTCCCGTTCTGGTTTTATTCTGTCTTATACTGGGCTATTTTCTGTAATAGCCTGATCTTTCAATTTCTTCGGTTACTTTTTCAGGGATGAGGTAACGGACGGATTTTTTATTGCGTATGAGATTTCTGATCAATGTAGCAGATATTTCCAGTAGAGGCGCATCCAGTAAGGTAAGGCGCTTATTTAGTTCAGCATTTATTATAAAACCCGGTCTGTTATAAATTAATATATTATAATTTTCTATTATATATTTATAATTTTTCCATTTTTCAATATTCTGAAAACTATCTCCGCCCATTATTACAGAGAATTCATGCTGCGGATATTTTTCTGTGAGATGTGCTAAAGTAACTGCTGTATAGGAGGGCCTGGGTAGATAGAATTCTATATCAGAAGCCTGCATTCGCAGATCTTCTTCAATTGCCAGTTTGATCAGATGAAGCCGTTGATTTTCATTTAAAAGAGAAGTGGTTTCCTTTAACGGATTATGGGGAGATACGATGAACCATATTTTTTCTGCAAGTCCTTCATTCAATATATGGCTTGCTATAATCAGATGCCCGTGATGTATGGGATTAAAGGAGCCAAAGAACAATCCTACTTTCATTAATGAGTTAGTTTATTGTATCAACCACAATATAGCGGGCCTCATCAAGTCTTAAACTTAATGTGTATCCTGCTACAGATATGGATATAGGATCATGTAAGGGAGCTATTTTGATTACTTCTATCTCCTCTCCTGGTAAACACCCCATTTCCATTAACTTTAAGAATATATCTTCTGTTGTAAACTTCTGTATCCGGGCACGCTGACCAGGCTTTAATTCTGATAGAAGTACTCCTTTTTCTTGTTCCATGCTGCAAATCTAACTATTGTAGGTTGTGTTTTATTTACGAATTTTGAAAAATTATGATGAATAAAGAAGCTTCCCACGTACAGTTCTCATTTAACAGTGAAATAGCGCTCCCCGAACAAAAAAGACTTAAGGCATTTATTATTTCCTTGTTTGAAGACCATAACCAGCCTCTCGCATTCTTACATTATACTTTCTGTACTGATGAGGAAATACTTGCAATTAATCAACAGTACCTTAAGCATGATTATTATACTGATATTATAACATTTGATCTGAGAGAAAGATCTGCCGATGCGATGACGGCGGAGGTCTTTGTCAGCACAGATACAGTACGTTCAAACGCAGAACTGGTCGGGGAACCTTTTTTAAAAGAATTACACCGGGTGATCTTCCATGGGGCATTGCATCTTTGTGGCTATAATGACAAAGCTGAACGGGAACAGGTCGTAATGAGGAAAATGGAAGATCAATGCTTGTTCCGTTATTTTAAATAATAGCTTGTTCCACGTGAAACATCCAAACAGCTCTAATTTTAAGCGAAAACAGATTCTAAACCGCCTATAAATCCTTAAAGGAGACTTATTCTGTTGATTCAGCTCGATAGTGTGCCTGAAAAACATTGGTTACTGTAGTTGATTAGGTTGTGTACCTGCCTATTAGCGTTAGTTTCTTATTACTATTAATATCTGTGTTTTTAAATCCCATTATTCTTTTATCAATGATTTTTATATGTTATGTATAATTATGTTCCACGTGAAACAATTGGTGCTAGTATATATTGGACGATAATGGAAATACTATATTACTGTTTCACGTGAAAATGTAGCCTAAATAAGTATTTTAATGTTACTTACTCCTTGTTGGAATACTTTCTGAATACTGATTGAATATATCTATTAGAATTGAAGCAAAATTCTGAAGTAATTCTTTAAACAAGAAGGCTGAATAAATTAAACCAGTTTCTCCTGTAGTGGAATTGCAGGGTGTGAGTTTTTAGTAATATTATCTGTTGATTAAGAGAAAAAGGCCGGCAGAATTATTTGCCCGATCTCTTAATAGTTTTGTTGTATGGTTTGTTACTTTTAAAAATAAAGTTTCACGTGAAACAGGATGTCTAAACTGCCATTAACCCTTCTTGGGTATAGCTGCTATAAATTAAAGAATGGTGTAACTTTGCAAACTATGTTTCCGGAATATGATGTAATAGTTGTTGGAGCAGGTCATGCAGGGTGTGAAGCTGCTGCTGCCGCTGCAAATATGGGTTCTAAAACCCTTCTTGTGACCATGAATATGCAGACAATCGCCCAGATGAGCTGTAATCCTGCAATGGGAGGAATAGCAAAAGGGCAGATCGTAAGGGAAATTGATGCGCTGGGCGGTTATTCCGGTATTGTTACTGATCTTTCTATGATTCAGTTTCGTATGCTGAACAGGTCAAAGGGACCTGCTATGTGGAGCCCCCGGGCGCAAAGCGATCGTATGCTTTTCGCTGCTAAGTGGAGGGAAATGCTGGAACAAACACCAAACCTGGATTTTTACCAGGATATGGTAAGGGGCTTATTGGTAAAAGAAAACATCGTAAAAGGAATCGTTACAGGGCTGGGACACGAAATAAAAGGAAAAAGTGTGGTCCTTACTAATGGGACTTTTCTTAATGGGATCATACATATTGGGGAAAAGCAGTTTGGCGGAGGAAGAGTTGCTGAAAAAGCGGCAACCGGAATAACAGAGCAGTTGGTTTCTTTAGGTTTTGAAAGCGACCGGTTAAAAACCGGAACGCCACCCAGAGTAGATGGAAGAAGTCTGGATTATTCTAAAATGGAAGTGCAGGAAGGAGATGAAGAAGTTATCGGCTTCTCATTTACCAATACACCTAAAATAGATGCTCAGCAACAACGTTGTTGCTGGATCACTTATACAGATCAGAAAGTACATGAAATGCTGAAAACCGGTTTTGACCGGAGCCCAATGTACGCTGGTCGTATTGACGGCGTAGGTCCCCGCTATTGTCCCAGTATTGAAGATAAAATAAACCGGTTTGCGGATAAAGAACGACACCAGCTGTTTGTAGAACCGGAAGGCTGGAATACAGTAGAGATCTACGTAAATGGTTTTTCAACTTCGCTTCCCGAAGAAGTGCAGTTTGCTGCCTTAAGAATGGTTCCGGGATTTGAGCAGGCAAGATTATTCAGACCAGGCTATGCTATTGAGTATGATTATTTTCCTCCTACACAGCTGAAAAACACATTAGAAACAAAAATAATACGTAATCTGTATTTTGCGGGCCAGATCAATGGTACGACCGGTTATGAAGAAGCCGCGTGCCAGGGAATTATGGCTGGTATCAATGCACATTTAAAAGTAAATGAACAGGATCCGTTCACTTTGAATCGCAGTGAGGCGTATATTGGTGTGCTTATTGATGACCTGATCAATAAAGGAACCGAAGAGCCCTACCGGATGTTTACTTCAAGAGCGGAGTACAGAACTCTGCTCCGCCAGGATAATGCGGATGCGCGCCTGACTCCTGTCAGCTACAAATTGGGACTAGCCTCTCAGGAAAGAATGGATAAAATAAGGCTTAAAAATGAAAATATTGCCGATATTAGATCTGTTTTAAAAGAAACTGCGCTTAGACCTGATGAAATCAACGGGTTTTTATCCGCCCGGCAGTCTTCCCCTATAAATGAAAAACAACGGGCAGAAAAGATTTTGTTGCGCCCAGATGTGGAACTGGAGGACCTGATAAAAGCAGTTCCTTATCTTGAAGAACAATTGAAAAGTTACTCAAAGGAAGAACTGGAAGAAGCATCGATCCATATCAAATACGAAACCTATATTGAAAAAGAAAAAGAACTGGTAGGAAGAATGAGCGAAATGGAAAACCTGACAATCCCCCAAAGCTTTGATTATTCAAAATTGAGCTCCCTCGGTAATGAGGCTAAAGAAAAGTTGAACCGTATTAAACCACAAACCTTAGGACAGGCAAGCAGGATCTCCGGAATAAAGCCAAGCGATATACAGATTTTGATGGTGTATATGGGCAGGTAAGATTTCAACACAGGTAGCTGATACATAAACTAAACTCTGATTTTAAACTCTTCACGCTGCATGATCCGAAAACTCTTGTTAGCGGCATATTTGATAACGCTTATAAATTTTTGCAAAGCACAAAGCGGAACAGGCACTGAACATCTTTCGGGATTCTTAACCACCTCAGTAACCTATAAATATGCCCGTAAATGGATGGCCTATATGGAACTGCAGGCACGCTCTATTGAGCAGTTCAAAACAATTGATTATTATGAAATAAAAGGAGGAACGGGATATAACTTCAATGACGATAACCAGGCACTTGTTGGAGTTGGCCGGTATGCCACCTATAAACAAAAAAGTTTGCTACAGGAAGAATTAAGGCTTTGGTTACAGTACACCTTCAGTCATACTATTTCGAGAATTGATTTTGATCACAGGATAAGAGCAGAGCAACGGTTTTTTCATCAATTAAAAACCGGTCAGAGAACAAATGATCAGCGGTATCGGTATCGACTTAGTGCAACTGTGCCGCTTAACCAGGAAAAGGTGATTGCAAAAACCTTTTTTGTCAATGCGTTTGATGAAATTTTTCTGGGCCCAAAGGATAATGCTTTTAAAAGGAACCGGGTATATGGAGGTATGGGATACCAGTTTAACAGGAATATCGGAATGACAACCGGGTATTTGTGGCAGCGGGAACTAGCTCCCTCAGGTAACAGGAGCCTGCACTTTATTCAACTGGCAATGAATATTGTTATAGACCGGTGGGCAGATAAAGATAAACGGATATACATTCCTGTTGCTGATTAATTTCATAGTAAAAAGACAGAAAAAGGAAAATATTGCCCTTTAACTAATAGCTTTTAGGATATATTTTTTCTGGATTGTAATAAAGCTAAAGAGTATACAAAAAGAAAACCCGGATCAAATCCGGGTTTCTGGTGGTGTGGGCCGGGATCGAACCGGCGACACAAGGATTTTCAGTCCTTTGCTCTACCGACTGAGCTACCGCACCTTATCTCCGCTAAGCGGGCTGCAAATATAGCAGTTTTTGACAGAATCCCTGTACTTTTAGAAAAAAATTTAATCCTGTACAAAAGCAGCTGAATTAAATACCTGGTCGAGCCATAAGATCCTGTTTTTAAAATATTCGCTCAAAAACAGTACGTAATCCTCATAGATTTTGCCGGTGTACCAACTAAGGTGAATGTTGGGTTCGCTTAAAATATTCCACCTCATGAAATTGGGCTTTTGGCTGTATTGTAAGGCCTGTGCAACACTATCCGCATACGCGGGAATGGTATTGAGGGAAGCTTTTATGACGTTCCACCTTTGCCGTACTTCCTGCCTGAAAGTTCCATCCTGCTTTAACCGGTCCATCCACTGCCGTATATAATGCGCCTCATCCATCATAAGTTTCTGTGAGGCATCGCCCAGCCGGTTATCATTGTTTACCGCAAGGTCAAAGTCCCAAACCGGTCCGGTATATAGTTTAGGATCGCCGCTGCTTTTTTTGTACATTTTCATGCTCCAAAGCATATCCGGATTACCGGATACTTCATTTGCGAGGTAGTAATTTATAAAAGACGGCATATCGAGGTATTTGCGGTAACCTGTAGCGGGGTCTCTAAAATTGTTGCTGAATAAAGCATTCTCAAAATCCGCATAATAATCTTCAATATACTGTTTTTGCATACCGCTGATGTCATCATCGTCCGGGAACTTAACGGTAACGGGCACACCCTTCCCGGTAATAAAATAGACCGGCTCTGACTGGGCATATCCATCTACCTCCAGGTAATAACCTCCGTTATCTTCATCAATATTTATTTTATTGTTACCTTCTTCCTGGTGCTCGGCAATATTGTAAGATCCCTGGTAAGCCCCGTTCAGAAAAAAGTCGACAAATCGCTGCCTGGGCGTATAGGCAAGCCCCACCCTGCGGCTTACTTCAAAGCCCACCTCATTTCTTATTAAAGAACGATCGGCATAATTTGCCATTAATGCCCAATTCTTGTTTTCAGGCATTTCCAATAAAGGAGTTTTTTTATCCAACTTTAAGCGGTAGGGCTTTTTAGGCATCTCCCAAGTAGAATTGCCCCTTCCTCTGATTTTTAAGGCGCCCTCATGTACTATCCGGCCCGGTGTGCCGCTATAAATTTTATAGGTGCCGTCCACATAGTCTTCTTTATTCAGGATTGGCGTACCGTTTGTTGATATATAAAT
>DASVMC010000292.1:0-4310 GCA_036384555.1 Niabella sp.
AGGTCCTTTTCCCTGTTATACAATTCTTCGGGAGGCCGATAACTATACCGGTTCAGCAAAAACTGAACGTGCTGATCATGTGCTGCCGCTTCAACCCAGGAATCAAAATAAAATTCGTTCCGCTCTACTTTATCGATATGGGTAATAAAACGTTTCCCCGGATGATAGTTTCTGATATAGTGCCAGCCCTCCTCGGTAATGATACTGCGTGCCGGTGTATAGTTGTACCAATAGTGCGGTTCCACCGACGTTTCCGCAAAAACAAAACGATGATGATGCCGTTTTGCATTGTCCAGTACCGGCTTAAATGATATTCCGTCCAGACCGGGCACCGGTGCGCCGCCTCCTGCATCTACCAGCGTGGGGGTTATATCAACCAGGGAAACCAGCGCATCTGAAACAGTCCCTTTTGATACATGACCCGGCCATCGTATGATCAATGGTACTTTCAGTCCCTTATCATATACCGTCCATTTGGCTGAAGGAAATTGGGCGCCCTGGTCCGCAGTGAACATAAATAAGGTGCTTTGTGTCTGTCCTGCCCGGTCAATAGCCTGTAACACTTCCCCCACCATATTATCCGCAGCACGGATACTCTGGTAATAAGATGCCAGGGCGCCCCGTGTTTCTTTTGTATCAGCCAGGTAGGGCGGCACTTTTAGCTGCTCGGGGTCAAAATCCTTATGCGGGAACCAGGGCACATGGGGCAGCCAGGGTGCTACAATCAGACAAATAGGTTGACCGGCACGTTTGGCAAAATGATCTTCGATCATATGAACCGTTTCCTTTTTACGATCCACCCTGTTCTCTGCAGGAGCATATTTACCAAATTCTTTACCGATCACTTCAAAAGGGAAATTTTGTAAAGGGAAGATGTCTGTCTTGCCGGAGATCACAACACGGTATCCCAGCTTTTGTAAAAACTGCGGAAGCCCCTGGATATCCGGCCGAACGGTAAAATGATTCATCTGGGAACCGTTCCTGTAAGGGTACAAGCCCGTAAAAATAGCGCTCCGGGAAGGAGTACACATAGAGGAAGCAGCATAGGCTTTGGTAAACCGCATACCTTCCTGAGCCAATAAATCTATGTTAGGAGTCCGTACATCAGCATTACCATAACATCCGACATCCTGCTGGTTCAGATCATCAGCAATAAATACAACAATATTCGGCGCTTTTTGAGCATATACAGCGCCCCACAGGCAGCAAAGAAAGAAACTGCAAATGGCAAACACAACGTGCCTGATCTGATATCGTCTCATAATTTAATTATTGCATTATAAATTGTCTATAAAAAGGTGCAGCAAAAGTAATACTTTCACCCTGGTTCCCGCCGCCCTGACCACTTAACATTTATAAGTGTTCGTAGAGGAGCTGTTTGCATTGTAGCAGCTTATTACCGTTCTTTTCCCAACGGGTCTCTTCCATTTCGAAGGAACTGACAACAGGCGCATTACATTTGTAATCAATGGACAGTCTCTTTGTCTAGCCCCAGTTTTTTTCGAAAAATCATATTCAGGTTGTATTGTTCATCAATGGGAATAACCTTTCTTGCAATTTTGTTTATGTCTTTCGCCTCGTGTGACCAAAGGAAAGGATAAAAACTGAAAACCTGATTACCATCAAGCTGCGAAACTTCTTCCTGCCAGTTTTTCCATCTGGTAGTTTTATAAAATTGCTCCAGATCACCATCGAAGCAAAACTGTAGAAACCCGGTGTAGGTAAGATTAAGAGGTTCGTATTCCAGATTGTCCGGTGAAAAATAATATATTTTCCCGATGTCTTTCCCCAGTGCTCCGCCATTTAGCAAATAAAAGCCACCAATAGCATCATCAGCAATTAATAAGAATGGCGGTGTTTCTCCAAACTCACTGAAAGCCCTTCCCTTGTTCCAATCAGGTAGTGTCCGGTTAAGTTGCGCATTGCCCGAACCTAAAATCCTGATCCAGCCATTATCAATTAAAAGTCCGCCCGTCCTGTAAACAATTGCTCCCATCGGCGAGCGGGTGGTTACCTGTGTTTTGTACAAAGCGTCCCTGGCGTTTACTGTATCAACCGGCAGAATTTCCACTTTGTTTTTGGCAGACTGAATCCATTGACTCACCTGCACCCACGCCGGGTCTGTTTTATGGATCAGTTCTTCAACCGGCCGCAGCTTGTTTTGAGCTGATACTGCCAGTGTTAAAAAGGTCAATAGAATAGTTGTCAGAAAATTCAGTGCCGGGGGAAAAAAGCCACGAATTGGATCTGTTGATCGCTTTACAATTATTGATTTAATACCCGCAATCTGGTCATACCGGCCCCATCCGGTATTCGGCGGCAACATCCCCTTCTCAATCATTCCTCTGTTCTTTTTTGCTCCGCTTTTGATTAAGTGTATATTTCATTAGTAGTTAATTTTAAGGGTGATTTTAAATATAAAAAAATCAAAACTATCAACGGTTGCCTTCTGTACCGGATTGACTTATACTATTATTCACCACAAGTAAAAGGAATCGTACCCTGATAAACAATTTTACCGCTCCTGTAAATCACAATATACACAGGTTCGCAACCTGTATCATGAATCATGAATTCATGAGAGCTATTACTGCCCGATAGCTTTTGACTTTTCACTTTTCTCTTCCCACTATAAATGGTCATTTCAAGACTGTAGTGGACAAACACTTCCGTAATGTCCGGCCCGGAAAAATTTAAGGGACCTTGTCAAATGCCACTACCGTAGCAACTGCCTGGCCGGCATTAGCAGTTGCCTTAAAGTACATGCGACCATCGGGAGCACTGCTATAGGTGGCGCCCGGTGCCAGTATGGACCGGATAGCATCACTAACCTTGCCGGCAAAAGCAGATTGCGTACTGCTGTTAATTGCATTATTTATATCGTTATAATTGAGCTCTTTCTTACTGGCAATAACGGCGATCTGATCTTTGGTTCCCTGGTTATCGGCCTCCATAGACTGATCCTTTGGAAATAACCGGTAACCCGTAATACCACAATAAGGAGAATGCTTGGAAACGGTCTGCCCCGGCTTTAAATAAGGGAACAAGACGTAGCTGCTTCCATCCGTTTCCTGTCCGAAAATATAAATATAGCATTCTGTTGTGTTCTTTACTTCCATTTTAAAACGGGTACCTACTTTTATAGGTGTTACCGTCTGGAAGAGATTGTTACCAGCCGATTTTAATTTGATATATTGCTTCGTGGCATTATCTACCAGGCCTACGGTACATTCTAAAGGCATGGCTGCTACATTTGCAGCTTTTGTCAGCGGGTCAATACCATACGCTTCACGCACAAAATTCTGGAAATCGCCATACCGGATCCAGGCTACACCGTTATTACCCCACTTGGGTGTCCAGCTGTTCAGTACCTGGAAGGCACCACCATATTTCCGGTCGTCATAACCGATCACGCACATGGCATGTCCCCCCATACCCATTTGTGCCTGGTCCATGCCCTGTGGCCGCCAAAGGTCCTGTCCCATCATATCCTGCATAAAGCTCTGTCCTACCATCATACCGATCACAACGGGCGCGTCTTTTGCCAGATGTTCTTTAATAGCACGTACGCTGATCTGGTTCAGATGATCGCCTTCCGTTAAACGGGTAAATCCGTGGATCACGTTTTGCCGTCCTTCCTGGATAGCGGTACTGCCGGGTGTCCGGCTACAGTCCTGGTCATTATACGGATAATCATGCAGCGGTACGCCCCCATTTGCTTTCATGGCTTCCATGGCCCTTTGTACATAGGAACCCTGGCAATCATTTCCCAAACGGATCTGGTTATACAAATAAGAAGGACTGAAGGCAATCGCATTGGGGTCCTGCCCGGTTGCAGCTGCAGTCAGGATGGTTTGGGCAGCGTAAGCGCTGCTCCATGCCACGCAACTGCCCTGCTGTCCCTGATCACCCGCCCTGGGGGCAAAACGAAAAAGAGATACCGCTTCCGGTAAAGGATTTTTGCTGTTATTATCAGCCAGTCCCTCGTAGATCTTTGCCTTATCAAACTCTGCGGGATTATAACTATACCCGCTTTGTGAAAACAATTGTTTTGCCGCATCTGAAACTCCACCACCTATATCTCCGCAGCCGCCACGGCCACCCAGAAAATAAGCAGCCGCTGCAATAATAACCAGTACGATGATCCCTTTGCCCCTGAAAAGACCAAGCAATAATGGCAGCAGCCCTAAAAGCCCTCCGCCACCGCCACCGGGTCCGTTTCCACCACCCTTGTCTTCATTAAAATCGTCATTCCCGCTGTTGGGATCGTCTGTCATTCTTATAGGCATCGGTTATAATTTTGTATAAAA
>DASVMC010000293.1:0-10077 GCA_036384555.1 Niabella sp.
AACCAGCTTTACAAATCCCCGCTGAACAGTCGAATTTTTCAACGGGTCTATAAAACGGTCTGTCTTTTCATCATAATAGCAGGGTCCCTGTTTAAAAGTATTGATCCATATCGTTCCATTCTTCTCTTTAACCACTTCCAAAACATCATTATCCGGTACGCCATCAGTCAGGGAATAGTTTCTGAAATATTTACCATCAAACCTTGACACCCCGTTATCTGTTGCGATCCATAAAAAGCCCTTTTCATCCTGAGTACAGGAATAGATCAGGTTGCTTGGTAATCCGTCATCTATAGAGAAACTTTTAAACAGCCGCAACGGCTGGGCAAATGCCGTAGTCAGCAGGCATACACAAGCCACCAATAACAAAACAGTTTTGTTAATAATAGTTTGGTAATTATTTATAGATCCTGTAAGGGGCCACATCGTATTATAGTCATAAAAATACTCTATTTATTGACATTCACCATAATAAACACCATAAACGATTGACCTTACCAAGGGGCCGGCTTTCAGGGTATGCGGTTTTAGAAAGTTGCCCCTGCTATGCAGATTGATTTATCACTGGTTAAAAAAACAACACATATTAACGAATTTAAAATCCATAATTTTCGGGTGCCAGGTGCTTTATATCAACCATGATTCTCCTGTCTCAATAGCTGATCTATGGTTGTACCGCTGACTCCAATAAAGATTGCTTATTCTTTTTTAGGGAGTCGTACAAAAAAGCAACTCCCTGTTTTGCCATCGCTTTCCACCCAAACGGTGCCACCATGCGCTTCAACAATCTGCCGGGTTATCGACAATCCCATACCAAAAGATTGCTCACCGCTGGTTCCGTTCCGCTTTGCGCTGGTGTGTAAATCAAATATACGATCCTTAATGGCCTCCGGCACTCCTATTCCCTGATCTCTTACACCAATCAGCCAACTGTTCTCCGTTTCTTTTAAATCAATATCAATACCGGCATTTGCGGGACTGAACTTAATAGCATTGGAAATGAGATTACTCATAACACGCCATAATTTCTGACGATCTGCACCTATAATAGCCGTACTACCTGCCTGAAGATGTAGTTCCTGCCCTTTTTCCCGTGCTTTGCTCATATATAAAGCCACACAATGAAGCAGCAGATCACCTATGTTCACCGGTTCTTTGGTAAGCGCTTCCGGCTGGGTATTCAAAGCCAGTATATCATTCGTCAGGTCCAGCAGGTTTTGGCTCGAATCTTTTAAAAGCCGGAACATTTCGGTATCATCCACTGATCTGCCGGGTTCTGCTAACAGGATGTTGGCAATAGCGTTAATGCCACTTATTGGTCCTCTGAGATCATGTACAACCAGCTTCATCATCCTGGCGTTATCGGCAGTACTCTGTTCCAGTATTTTTAAAGTTTCTTTCAGTGTTTCATTCTGCGCAGTAACTAGCTTGTTTAAATTCCTTGTTTTTTTCAGGTTCTTTTTAATAAGAATAGTGATCGTCAGCCCTATAACACTTAATATCAGCATTGCTGCAATTAACCATCGCTGGTAGGACGACCGGGCGTTAACGGCTTCCAGTTGCTCTTCTTTTAAGGCATAATCTACATAATCAACAGAAGATGCCGCATCAATATCCTGCTTCTCTTTCAATGTGCGGATGTACTGCTCTGCAAAAACGCGGTATAATCGGGGATTATTACTGTGCTGGTAGCAATTATAAAGTTTTTCTGCCAGAATGCCCTTATATGAAGTATAACCGTTTTTTTCCACGATCTCCAGTCCCATTTGGTAATAACGGGCAGCCTGCACAGTATCAATACTGATCAGATGATCTCCCATGGCGATGATCATATCCATACTGGCAAAATACAGCTGCTGCTGTTGTGCACTATCGATGGTTTGTGCCAGCAGTTGAAACCCCTCCTGCTTCTGGCCCTCTTCAATCAGCCGGGTAGCTGCAATCTGCCTGATTGCCAGCAGTGAGCGCCGGTCTTTATACTTCAGCGCAATTCTCTGTGCTTTCCCGGTATAGTAAGCAATGGAATCAGCGCTCATATTCCCTGCATAAACCAGGAGATAATTATAGATCAGCAACGACATAATAGAATCGCGTTCCATACCGGTAGCTGTATGAAATGCTTCATTGAAATATTGCCGGGTTCTTTGTTCCTTTCCCATATAGTGATAGAGACAGGCAGTATTCATTAAAACCTGTACCTGATTGGAAGTATCCCGGAGCGCACTATAGATCCTGTATGCTTTATTATAATAATAAATGGCCAGCGCCGCATATCCTTTAACGTCATATACAACACCAATATTGGTCAATGCATCTGCTTCTCCTTTTTGATAGTGATGGCGTATAGCAATGGCACGGGCCTTACGGGTATAAAAAAAAGTACTGTCAATACTCTTTTCATACATAAGAAAGCCCAGACGGTTTAACAGATCAGCCTGCCGCAGGCTATCTTTAATAGTGTTTAACTGAACACGTATGCTAGTAATTTCAGTATTTTGTGCCTGAATGGACGTATTGAAAAGGCTGCTGCAAAACAGAATAACCAAAACACATTTCATCATACCTGATGTACTTCTTAAAACCGGTTAGAGGACAATTTATTCAAAATTAGTTAATTTATTGTCCTCTTGTACAGCACGGGAACCGATAAGCAGCCTCTGTTTTAAAATCACGTGTCCGCCAGTTTGCCTTCCTGCCTCATTGATCAAAGACAAGAAAACGGGATTAAAGAGCAGTATACCATTAAGAACCTTATTTTAGTACATCAAAATACGGTATTATGGAACTGATCCAACAATTTGAAGCTGCTGCTGCAGCCAGTAAAACACTGGCTGATAAACCTTCCAATGAAGTGTTATTACAATTGTATTCTCTTTATAAGCAGGCTACGGAAGGCGATGTATCTGCTGAAGCACCTTCCAACCCATTCGACTTCGTGGCAAAGGCAAAATACACTGCCTGGGAAGAACAGAAAGGAAAAGCCAAGGAAACGGCAATGCAGGAATATATTGAACTGATCAGCAAACTGAAAGGATAGTCATTTAAACAGCTCCTCCATCGTCACCTCCGACGTAATGCGCCCGGTATAGTATATATTTTGTTTGGTGCCATAGGTGGTGATCATTGTAGGGAAGATCGTTTTCCTCGTTTGTGTCCTTTCTTTAAAAACCGTTACTTTGTTATCAAGTTCCGAAGCATATTTTTTATCAATAACGAATGCTTTATCGGAGAATTTCATTTCACAAACATTGATACAATGATCCTGGCGGTCCAGGAGGAGATCAATTTGAGCACCGGTCGCTCCCTTTTTGGAAGTATACCGCCAGCCTGACACCTCGGTATATACACCTCTGATACCCAGGGCCTCTTTTATTTGCTCTACATGTTTTTGACAGATCGCTTCAAAAGCGTAACCGCTCCAGCTATTATAAGATTGTCCAACAGCAATCTTATGCCAGGTACCTGTGCCCGTTGCACGGGCCCGGTCAACGAATTTCAGATAGAACAGGGAATATTCATCAGATAACTTATAAACGGCGTCACGTAAAGTTTTCTCAAACGGGATATACTGCGCAATAAAGCCGGACTGTTCGAGCTCCTCAAACAATCTTGTTGTTGTTCCTCCTGTGGTAAATCCGCAGGCCGCTATTATTTCGGCCCGGCTCATTCCGCCAGGCCTTTTAGCAAGCTGCCGGACGATGGATTCATGATGACTGGCATTGCTAAATAACGATTGATACAACACGTCGAACTCTGTTTTTAACAGGCCATTCCGCTCAAAGAAAAGCTGATCGATCACCTGGCTGGCACTTGCTCCTTTAACAACCTGTTTCAGGTATTGGGGGATCCCTCCCATCGCCATATACACCTGTAAGACCTGGTAGCGGTCTAACCGGACATCACGACTTATCAGGTAGGCTTCCGCTTCTTTTAAGGTAAAGGGCAGCAGCCGGATGGTACGGCTTACCCGGTTATGAAGACCACCCCGGTTGTGCAGCACATTTTCAACCATCCAGGATGCTGCTGAGCCACAGATGACCACTTTCAGCTGCGGCTGACGCGATGCCCAGGTGTTCCACCAATGTCCAAAGGCCGTTAAAAAGCCGGATTTAGGTGTGTGCATCCAGGGAAATTCATCAAACAATACAACCACCGGCTGCGCTTTAATTTTCGTTTGCAGAAAATCGCTGAGAAAAGTGAACGCCTGCATCCAGCTACCCGGCGTTGCCGGTGGTATCGCAGACTGCATGGCCTGCTGCAGCGCCTTACTAAAATTCAATAACTGTTCCGCCAGGCCGGCTTCATGAAGGCCTGTGCATTCAAACACAAGCTGCTGCTGGTAATACCCCCGCACAAGAAACGTTTTCCCAACCCGCCGGCGTCCCAGGATGGCAATCAGCTCTGCCTCCTTCGAGTTCAGCATGTCTTTCAGTATCTTCTTTTCAGCCTCCCGGCCAATGATCCTTTCTTCCATAAGTTATGGACAAATATAATTTTTTATTCCCGTCCATAAATATACTTTTAAACCAAGTTATGGACAAATATAATTTTTTATTTCCGTCCATAACTCAGAAACCACTTCCTGTATAGATTTCTACTATTTAACAGGAGGTTGCTAATCAAACGATTGCTTATCAATAGTTAATCTGGTAAGATAGAATTATCAGCATTCCCCGAGGGCTTTATTTTTGCTTTTGCAGAACCGGTGTTCACTTACCGGTTCTGAAGCACTTTTACCGTCACCAGCAACTGACCGGTATGCCGCATGATATGCTCTGCAGCATGAAAGCAAAGCCCAATGACGGTAGCAGGCAGTCCGGCCCTTCCTACTTTCCGGGACGCTGTTAACGACGATGGGTCCAATTGCCGGTACCGGCGGATTGTTTGCTGAATGCCTACCTGCAGCTTCTCCAATAAATACCGGGTGGTATGGCCCTGGTCCGTGGCTTCGTTTTTCAGGTAATCCAGTTGTTCCGGAGCAAGCATCCGACCTTCAGCATAACTCAGCAGCCGGTCCAGCACACCTGCTATATGTTTTAAATGAAAGCCAACAGATGCCACACCTGCCGGACGTTCCCAAAGCAAAGGGTCCGGGAAATCCTTCAATAAAGCGTCCAGCTCTTCACCCGCCTGCAATAAGGCATCGGCTGCCGGCTGCAGTTCCGCTGCCAGGTAAGGATCATTTTGTCCACGTAACCATACTTCCTTTTTCGCTTCCAATTGTATATATTTTATTCCCAGGGCACTAGCCGATATTCATTTCTTTAAGTCATTTGCCTGCAAGTAAATTTACAATACTTCACATAAATACAAAAGCCCGCTCCTTACGGAACAGGCCTTTGTTTAAAGCATCTTTATAGAAAGAGTTTATACTCTGAAGTGTGCAAATGCCTTGTTGGCTTCTGCCATACGATGGGTGTCTTCTTTCTTTTTGAAAGCAGCACCTTCGCCCTTGCTGGCAGCTACGATCTCATTAGCCAGTTTATCTGCCATGCTACGGCCGTTCCGATCACGGCTGTAACGGATCAGCCATTTAATGCTTAATGAAATTTTGCGATCAGGGCGTACCTCAGAAGGGATCTGGAAGGTGGCACCACCGATACGGCGGCTGCGTACCTCAACCGCAGGTGTTACGTTGGCCAATGCTTTTTTCCAAACCTCGTAACCATCTTCGTTGGTTTGTTTTGCTACCTTATCAATTGCATCGTAAAAAATAGTGAACGCGCCACTTTTTTTACCTTCCCACATCAGGTTGTTTACAAAACGGGTAACCAATTTATCATTGAATTTGGGATCCGGTGCTAACGGAAGTTTCTTGGCTTGTGCTTTACGCATTTTATTTTAAATTTTCTTGATCTTTATCTGAAATCTCAATACTGACTACTCAATACTGAATTACTTCTTAGCTTTTTTAGTTCCGTACTTAGAGCGGCTCTGCTTACGGTCTTTTACACCGGCAGTATCCAGACTACCACGTACAATGTGATAACGTACACCTGGTAAATCTTTTACACGACCTCCTCTGATCAAAACGATCGAGTGCTCCTGCAGATTATGGCCTTCACCCGGAATGTACGCAATAACCTCTACCTTATTGGTCAAACGCACTTTGGCTACTTTACGCAGCGCAGAGTTTGGCTTTTTGGGGGTGGTGGTATATACACGGGTACAAACGCCACGACGCTGCGGACACTGATCCAAAGCCCTGGATTTGCTTTTTGCCCTTATAATTTCTCTTCCTTTACGAACTAACTGATTAATAGTAGGCATTCTTTAATGCTTTAATTTTAGGACGGCAAAGGTAGCATTTGTATCGGAACTTTCAAAAATAATTCTCACTTTTTCTGCCTACCTGCTTATTTTGCGCCTGACCACGGTATTATTATCAGCATTCTTGTGGTGCGCTTTTGTATCACACAACAAACAATTAACTGATTTACAACTCATTATAAAAAACTTCGAACCTTACTCCCCAATCTGTTTGTATAAGATATTTTCAGCCAAACCTGGTTTTGTGTAGCCGGATGTCTGATGTTTCTGAATGATTTGTTCTGTTAACAAGCCTTAACCTTATAATCAATTCCGGTGACAGTAAAAAACGTCGTGAATATCTTCAGCAACTCCATCTTTATCCCAATCGACTTTTTCTTTATTTAACTCCAAAGTCAAATCGTTTCCATTTAAAGTAATGATTTTATAATCATTTTCACCAATAATTTCACTCATATGCAGCATGCTATCAGTCAAATAATAAGAAAATGATCTGTTAGCAATAGAGCCGCTCCACTTTCCCTTGCCGTTACTATAAAATTCCAAATAACTGTCCTGATACTCAATCTCTCCTGCCTGAGTAAAATCAGGGGTTATTTTTTCCCATTTAAGACGTTCAACTTTCCACGAATGAATTATTGAATGATTTACCTTGTCCTTTCCACAGCTTGCTAACAATAATACAACTACACAAATTAATACTATCCTTTTATAAATTTTAATTCTCATAAGCAAGCGTATTACATATTATTAGCCAACCCGGTCAAACACAGGTTTCCTTTGTCAAAAGTGAAATATCCAACGATGGACATTATACCTTTTCCAGCCATCCGTATGGATCACCCTTTTTATTCTCCTTGTAATCCAGCAGGTATTTTTTCATCTCTGCTGAAATGGTCATGCTGTCCACATCAAATTCCATTACAAAATCTTTGTATTTCAGCTCTTTTACATGGGAAATGGTAGCTGCTGTTCCGCAGCCGAATACTTCTTTCAGGGTACCGACTTTATACGCATCCATTAATTCATCAATAGATACTTTACGCTCTTCCACTTTGAAACCCTGATCACGGAAGCGCTCCAACAGGCTTAAACGGGTAATACCACTTAAAATAGTGCCGTCCGTAAGATCCGGTGTTACCAGCGTATCACCGATGATGAACATGATATTCATGGCTCCTACTTCCTGTACATATTTGTGTTCCAGCGCATCCATCCATAAAACCTGGTCATATCCCTGCTTTTTTGCTTCGGCAGAAGATAATAAGGATGCTGCATAGTTGCCGCCTGTTTTTGCAAAACCGGTTCCACCGGGTGCTGCACGGGTATATTTTTCTTCTACATAAATACGTGCGGGAGCGGAAAAATAAGAGCCCGCAGGACCGGTAATGATCAGGAACTTATAAGAAGAAGATTCTTTTACTCCCAGGGTCTCCTCAGTCGCAAAAAGAAACGGACGGATGTAAAGGGACTCATCATAACCGGAAGGAATAAAATCCTTATCCAGTTCCACCAGCTGCTTCATTCCATCAATAAAGATCTCTTCCGGAACGGAGGGCATGGCAAGGCGTTCCGCAGAACGGTTCATGCGCTTCCAGTTCTCATGTGGCCGGAAAATGTGAATATTCCCGTCTTCGTCTTTATGTGCTTTTTGCCCCTCAAATATGGTTTGGGAATAATGCAACACAGACAGGGCAGGTAGGAAGCCGAGCGACTGGTAGGGGCGGATATTGACGTTTGTCCACTGACCATCTACATAATCCGCTTCCAGCATGTGGTCAGAAAAATACTTCCCAAAACCCAGGTGGTTGAAATCCACCTTGTCCAGATTGCTTTTACCGATCTTCGTTACCGGTACATTCATTGCTTCCACCATAAAATATTATTTTTGATCCCGATACCTATCGGGAGTGAAGCGAAGTTACGAACCCCATTGTTAGGAAAAAAGCAAACACATGAGTTTAAATAAAATTGATCTGCCGCCCCGGCTAGTTGCTCAGTTATACTCCAGAACGTTGTCACTGGAGCACAACACAGAAAAGGCAGCTCCGGCGGCGTCGCTTCCGGAAACGCCGGCGCCCGACGTTGTAGCAGGGTTCTCTCCTGCAAATGCTGCTTCTGTGGCCGACCCGGTGCAGACCGAATGGAAGTCGCTGGGCAATAACCAGCAGCACATTATGATAGTGGTGGAATATACCAGCGATCTGCATTTGCCGGAAACAGCTTTTACTTTTTTATCGCAAATGCTGAATGCCTGCAAGCTGGGCCCTCACGACGTATCGATCATTAATCGCATGAACTATGCGGATACTGCTCATCAGGAATTACTGGATCATTTCTCCAGTAAGGTGGTATTGCTATTTGGTGTTACAGCCGCTGGTTTTGGATTCCCTTTTGAAATACCGCCCTACCAGGTACAGCAGTTTGCAGGATATACAGTTATGTATGCTCCTGCTTTAGATGTTTTGAAGGACGATAAACCGGCAAAAACCCAGCTCTGGAACAGTTTTAAAAAGATATTCAATTTATGATCACCCTCATTTTTGCTACCAATAACGAAAATAAAGTACAGGAAATCCGCCAGGTCCTGCCGGAAGGATTCGAAATTAGCAGCCTTAAAGAAGCGGGAATTCTGAAAGATATTCCGGAACCGTATGCCACGCTGGAGGAAAACGCTACCGAAAAAGCAACCGTTATTTATAACATGACCGGGAAGAATTGCTTTAGCGAAGACAGCGGACTGGAAGTAACCGCCTTAAACGGGGCACCGGGAGTAAAAAGTGCCCGTTTTACTGATGGGGAGCCGCAATACAGCTCTAATACAGATAAATTATTACAGCTTCTTAAAGATAAAAAACAAAGAGAAGCGCGGTTTAAAACCATTATATCTTTGATTATCAACGGAAAAGAACTGCAATTCGAAGGCACCTGCACCGGCAGGATCGCAGCTGTTCCTGCGGGAAGCAACGGATTTGGCTATGATCCGGTATTTATTCCCGATGGAAGCGATAAGACCTTTGGGCAAATGTCATTAGAAGAAAAACAGGAATTTAGCCACCGGAAGAAGGCAGTTAAAAAACTGGTGGTATATTTGACAAATCTGGCGGGAGGTGAGCAGGTTTAAAGGTGAGCAATTAACAGGAAAAACAGGCCTTGTTAATTTCTGTATTTTATCAACCGATCGATCAAATCCGGCCACATTTTAAAAAAATTAAAAATTTGAATACAGAAAGCAACCATATTATATCAGAAAACGACTTAATTAAAGGATGTATTGATGGAGACAGGAGGATGCAGGAAGAGCTATACCGTCGTTTTTCTCCTAAAATGTATGCCGTATGCTTGCGTTATGCTTCAAATGCTGATGAAGCACAGGATATTTTGCAGGACGCATTCATAAAAGTTTACAAAAAATTAGAGAGCTTCCGTGGAGATGGATCGTTTGAAGGCTGGGTACGGCGTATTTTTGTAAACACGGCAATTGAACATTTCAGAAGAAAAAAATACCTGCAACCGGTAACAGAAAAGGAAGAAAACACAATAGAAGGGAAATACGTTTCTGTATTGGATGAACTAGCTGAAAAGGATATTTTACAACTGATCACTCAATTATCCCCGGGTTACCGTACCGTGTTTAACATGTATGTGGTAGAGGGTTATTCACACAAAGAGATTGGCGACATGTTAGGCATCAGCGAGGGAACCAGTAAAAGTCAGCTTTCCCGTGCGAAAGCTATTTTACAGGATTTGGTTAAAAAGTATATTGACAACAAAGATAAAATTGATACATTAAGCAATGAGCAGCCA
>DASVMC010000294.1:0-4995 GCA_036384555.1 Niabella sp.
TTGCCAGGTAGTGTAATTTTTAAAAACGGTGCTGAACAAAAAGCCTCGTTGAATTACAACTCATCCAATCAACAGATCTTGTTTATTGGAAATCAGCAATATTTACAACTTGATCAACTGGAACTGATTGATTACGTAAAAATTGGAAGCATAAAATTTTTGCCCATAGAAAATCGGTTTTATGAAGAAACAGATAGCAAAGAAGTTTTTATCTCCTACTCAAATTATATAGTTGCCAGGTCGGTTGGTTCAGATAAAGGCAGTACCTCTTTAAGAAATGCGGGGGAAGTTAATAATACGGCTAATGTGTATTATAATGGGAATTTCAAAAATCAAAATGCTATTGCTTTACAAAAAGTATACTGGATAAACAATGGGCAAGGCCTGAAAAGGCTGATTTCAATTGAGGATTTCGCAAAAGTATTTGATGCAAAAAAAGCACAGGTGAAAGAGTTCATTAAAAACAATAGCTTTAATTACAACACAACAGCCGATGTTTTGCATTTAATTGATTTCTTGGAAAGCAACCATCAATAGGCCATTTTGTAAATGGAGCTGTTCAATTACCTATTCCAATAAAAATATTAATGATCAAGAGTTCTAAATCTGGATCAGATATTTAGTTTCCATATTAATAATAGAACAATACTTGTTGACGCAACTCCTGTCAGTAACTGAAGAGCAACCAATCATCAAAATCGCTGGCCGCAGGAAACACCCTATTAATAGAAGGAGCACGGTGTTTCTTTCAATAAAGACACTTTTAAAAAAGTATTGATCAACTCATAACTCTCAGCTTAGAGCACTTACTATCACTCGTAAGTATTCAGCCTGCTTGACGTACTATTGTAGTATTAGAAATATAAGACTATTTAGATCTGGATAGCAAGTATTCGCAGGAAAAAGTAAATTTTTACTGAATTCTCAGCAAATGCGTATCACAAGCACTGGAAAATAAGCGTAAGAATAAATTGATTTGGATCAAATAAGATGACTCTTCTGCAAAATTTAACGATATAAACATGTTTTTAACAAATTGTTATATAAGATTTATATTTTTAATATGTAGGTGTTTTATTGATTGTTTTTAAAAAAAAAGTTAATTTATTTGGAATCTATTGTTAAATCGGCCTATCTTGCTCAGTTTTTTAGAGAAATTTTAATAGACTGTTTATTATTTGTTAACATAAATATCTAATCTAGAATGAGAAAATTTGTACTGCTGCTAGCGGTATTCCTATCGATTACCAGCTTAGCACTTGCCCAAACGACTGTCACAGGAACGGTTAAAGATGAATCGGGAAATCCCGTTCCTTTTGCTACAGTTACCGAAAAAGGAACATCAAATGCAGCTTCGGCAGATGCCGCAGGTGCTTTTCGCTTAGCTGTCAAAGCAGGTACTACATTAGTGGTTTCTGCAACAGGCTTTGAATCTCAGGAAGTAAAAGCTTCTTCAGAACCCCTTAGTATTGTTTTGACAGCTGGTAAAGGACAGACCATAGACGAAGTTGTTGTTACAGCTTTAGGTATTAAGCGGGAAAACAGAACGTTGGGGTACAGCACCCAAACTCTTTCAACTGATAAACTGGAGGACGCCAGAGCTGTCAATGTTGTTGACGCCCTGGCCGGACAGGTTTCCGGTGTAAGAGTAAATGCTCAGTCCGGTGCTTTGGGAGCGTCTTCGAAAATCGTAATCCGCGGTGGCTCATCTTTGTCTGGAAGCAGTCAGCCCATTTTTGTGGTAGATGGTGTAATATTGTCAAATACATCCTTTACAACGGGAACCACCGGTAATGTTGATTATGGGAATGGAATCAGTGATCTGAACCCTGACGATATTGCTTCAATGACCGTTTTAAAAGGTCCGGCAGCTACTGCTCAATATGGATCGCTTGCAAAAGACGGAGCCATTATCATTACTACCAAAAAGGGAGCTAAAGGAAAGGTGCAAATCGATATCAACTCATCCTACAGAGCTGATAACCCCTTAAGGCTGCCTGATTTCCAGACCAGCTATGCACAGGGGAATTATGGAGTATATAATTTGCGCTATACAAATGGCTGGGGGCCTAAAATTGCTGATGTGCAGGGACAAACATTTACTGACTTTTTGGGCAGACAGGTTACGCTGCAGGCATATCCTGATAATGTTAAGAACTTTTTTGTAACAGGAAATTCTTATATTAATAGTATCGGCCTGTCTGGCGGAGATGAAAAAGCTGATTTCAGGGTAGCATTCGGAAATGTATCGGCAACAGGGATAGTACCTAATCAAAAGCAAAACCGATATAATATCAGTACAAATGTGGGATATAAATTTTCTGATAAATTATCAGCAAGATTAACCGGTAATTATGTGAAGAATATTGTTGAAGGCCGTCCTGAGCAAAGCTCCAATTCTCCCAATATTCTGACAAGCTCAGTATACGGTGTTCCTATTACGGTTAATATGAATGACCTGAAAAATAATTATCAGGATTCTTTAGGGAACCAGATATTCTTAAGCACTGACCGCAATGGTAATAATCCTTACTGGATCGCGTATAAGAATATGCATAACAGTGACCAGGATCGCTTTTTTGGAAGTGGTTTCATCGAATATAAACCGATCGATTGGCTTTCAGTGACCAACAATATTGGATATGATTATGCAAACCAGCTCCAGCATTCATTCAACAGGCAGGGCACTGCCGGTGATCTGCTGGGTAGCTATGAAGACTATACTTTAAATCAAAGAAGGATTAGTAATGATCTGATGGTCACTGCAAGAAAAAATATTACGCCGGACCTTAATTTAAAAATCATGTTAGGCAATAGTATCCTGGACCGGAGAAGTCTTGCCACGGATATTATTGGGAAAAATTTGATTATAGATAATTTCTACCGGCCTAATAATGCCCAGACCGTTACCACTACAGAGAACTGGCAGCAGCAGCGATTGGTAAGTTTTTATGGTGAAATTTCACCATCGTATAAAAACTTTTTATACCTGACACTTACGGGAAGGAATGATATAAGCTCTACACTACCTATTTCTAACAGGTCTTATTTTTACTATTCGGCGGGTGGTAGCTTTGTTTTTTCTGAATTGTTGGCCAGAAAGAATGTGCTGTCCTTTGGTAACTTAAGATTAAGTTATGCGCAGGTAGGATCCGATGCCGGTCCTTATGGACTTGAAACGACCTATAGCGCACCTTCCACTTTTTTCGCTCAGTTCTCTTTACCTGGTACCTTTCCGTTTCTTGGCCAACAGGGCTTTACAGCGCCATCGGTGCTTCCTAATGCAGATCTGAAACCTCAGATTGCGGGATCTTTCGAGGTTGGGACCAATTTGAAATTTTTCTCGAACCGGATCGGGGTTGATTTCACCTATTACAATACCAAGACAAAGAATCAGATCTTAAATTTACCGGTACCAAGATCTACCGGCTATTTCTCAAAGTCGATTAATGCCGGTTCTATAACAAGTAGTGGTTATGAAATTGTGCTGGATTTAAATCCGGTTAGAACTACGAGCGGATTTAACTGGAATCTGACGGGTAATTTCTCTCATAATAAACAAATTGTTAATGAATTAACTCCGGAATTATCTGTTTATGCAATAGCAAGCGGCTGGAGTAATCTTCAGGTCAAAGCTTATCCTGGGCAACCTTTTGCCTTGTATGGATTGAAATGGAAACGTGCTCCAGACGGACAGTTTATTATTGACCCTTCAAATGGTTTGCGGCTTACTGAATCCGATCAGTATATAGGAGATGTAAATCCTAAATACATGTTAGGGATCTTTAATAACTTCTCCTATAAGGGTGTTACTTTAGGCTTTTTGATCGATATCCGCCAAGGGGGTGTATTTTATTCAGGAACTGTAGCTGCTTTACGGGGCTCTGGTATGGCTAAAGAAACAGAAGCAAACAGAGATGGAACGTTTATTGATAAAGGGGTTAATGCTGTAACAGATGATAACGGAAAAACCACTTATGTCCCTAATAAAACACCGGTGCAGAGCATGCAGGATTTTTGGGGAACTTATTCTGCGACAGGAAATACAGAAGGTAATGTTTTTGATGCCTCGTACGTAAAATTGCGCTCAGTGAACTTGTCCTATCAATTTCCCAAAAACTTTATTTTAAAGAATGTTATCAGAAGCTTAGAAGTTGGGGTTGAAGGAAGAAACCTGTGGTTAATTAAATCCTACGCACCGCATGTAGATCCGGAAATGAACTTCTTTGGTAATGGTAGCGCTGGTGACGGGGTTGAGTTTAACAGCTTCCCCACCACAAGATCTTTAGGTGTAAATCTGAAAATTAAATTTTAAGAGAATGAAAAAAAACAATATATATATAGCAGCCATATTGGGTATTGGGCTATTGTTTACCTCCTGTAAAAAATATTTGGATATTAATGAAGATCCTAACCGCGTAACAACCGTAAAGCCCGAACTTCTATTTAATTATGCGCTTGTTACTTATGGTACCAACCGCTCCGGAGGTGATTTTTATGTGCCTTTGATACTGGCCGTTCAAACAGAATCTGATGGAGGCTCTTACGGATGGGCGCAAGGTAACGCCTACGATATCGGTACTTACAGTTTAGGCAATACCTGGACAACCTTATATGTTAATGGTGGCCAGAACCTGAAACTGGCAGCCCAGATATCAGAAAGCAGTACGCCTGCAAATCCTGCCGCAGCAGCGCAATGTAAAATTCTTTTAGCTCAGGAAATGTATGATTGTACCATGTTGTTTGGGGATATACCTTATTCTGAAGCCTGGCAGGCTACAACAATACCTTATCCTAAATTTGATAGTCAGCAGGATGTATTGAATTCGCTGCTCAAGTTGCTGGATGAAGCCATAGCCCAGATACCTGCCAGTGGCGGCAATCCTATTGAAGCCGCGGATTTGGCTTATAAGGGCGATTTGGGAAAATGGAAAAGAGCGGCCTATGCTATGAAATTGCGTATATTAATGGCAATGATAGATAAAGATCCTTCAA
>DASVMC010000295.1:0-2774 GCA_036384555.1 Niabella sp.
TATTACGAAATTGGTAATGAGTGGGATCACTGGTGGGTAGGTGGTGAAGGTTTGCCTTTAGAAGCTGGAGGTAATAGAACCGCTTATATGACAGCTCTTGAATATGCCGCATGTATCAGCGCTGCTGCAGATGGCCATAAGAATACAATGGGAACAGGAAGGGGTATTAAAAATGCTGATGCTAACGCTAAGGTGGTTATGGTAGGTACCGCCAACACAAAAGATGATTATGTAAATTTAATGCTGTTATGGTTTGAACAAAACCGTGGTAAACTTGATAATGATCAGCTAGATATTCCTATTGATGTTGTGAATTTCCACTTTTATCCTAATAATGGTACACAGCAAGGAGAAGGCGATATCGGCGTTTGTCCGGAACTTGCAAATTGGGACAATATTGTAGCACAGTTCCATAAAGCAAGGGTAAAACAACCATCTTTGGAACTTTGGCTAACGGAAATTGGTTGGGATGACTATAAAAAGCCTGATGGGACACACAGCGACATATATGCTGCACCTATAGGTTCAAAAACAAGCAGGCAGGTAATAGCAGATTGGGCTTTAAGAACCAGCTTAATGGCTGGCAGAACAGGAATTGACAAAATAACGTTTTTCCAAAGTTTTGATCAAGAAGATCCAAATAGTTGGGGTACCAGATTCTCCAATTGCGGATTCTTTGAAATTGTCGATAATAATGTGGTGAATAAACCCGCAGCTAATTTACAAGCACAATTAGCAACTGTTTTTGGCGATTATGTATTTGCTGAAGCGCTAAATAGCACTCCGCATGTTGATAAATATGTAAATGGTGAAAGTGTAATATATGCTTTATGGATGCCGACAATGACTGATGTCACTACCCAGTACGCACTTACAGGTTTAACAGTTTCTAATGTCATTGTGTATGATTTCAGCTATACAAACACGACTCCGGCAACAGAAACTCTTTCTGTGACAAGTGGCAGTGTTACACTTACGGTTACAGAAAAACCATTATTTGTAAAACTTAACTGAAACATAAATTTGTTGAAAAGTTAAGCTTTCTGTATTAAAAATAACGGTAAAGTGAGGTTGGGTAATAACGGCAATTGATAGTTAAAATGCAGCCTTTTATAGAGACTGTTCGCTGAAGCCATTAAGCAAGCTTATTGTAAAGTATATTGTCTGGCACTATTCAAATAACGGTCATATTTACAGTTTGATAAGCGTTTGATTAATAGGACTAAAAGATTTCATTTGCCAGAGCTAGTAATTCATTGTCAGAAGCTGCGTGGTAAATTGTGGCATCCGAAAACTGGGGATATAGCTGCTGAAAACAGGAAAAATAGTGCTCCGGTCCTTCTTTGGATAGGATGAGGTTCTTTCCGCCAAAATAACTTGCCAGAGTGGCCGTACCACCATGTACAGAAATAAAGTTAGCGCAATTGGCATAGACGCACAGCTGAAAGTGATTGAAATTATGAGCGTTTATTTTATTTTCATTAAACAGGTCCTCTAGCAAAAGCACTTCGGGATGTGTTGACCTGAGCCATTCAAAATCATTCAGATCATAAATGGCACTGTTGTCATTTATAATATTGCGGGACTGAGGACGGTTATATATGATTGTATATTGATCCTTCAGCTGCGTAATGATCGTGTCCAGTACAGCCAGGCTGATGTAATTTACAGGTGGCGCATCCCATTCAGAATTAAACTTATTGGCGATGATGAGCATCGGTTTGTCAAAATGATAAACATCGTTTTGATAGGTGCTTTTAAGCGGAAGCGGCAGCCATTTCTTTATATGATAATCCTGGCTGTACAAAATCCTGGGAAGCTCAAAATTATAATTGCCTTCATTGCTCCGTTCTGTAAAGACTTCCGTATGATGGGGGGAAAAGAAGTACAACTCTTTAGTCAATGGAAAAGATTTTGTGGATTTAAGAGTTCCGTTTTTAAAGTGCCAGTAGGCGAACGGAAGCGCAAATTGCAGTTCGGCGGCAAATTCTCCTTCAAAGCTGATTATTTTGTAAGGCTTCCTTAGGATAAAATCTTTAAGGAAGTAACGGACCTGGTTCAGTTTACAAACAATGGTGTCCCGGTAGAAATATTTATATTTTTCCGGCACATTCCGGTAACGTACTGTAATAATAAGGCTTGCCCACTTTTTTAATAGATAGATCCACACGATAAGAACGGTTTTAGTTAGGCTGTAGTTAAGATGGCTGGTTATTTTATATTATCCACTGCTATAAAAACGGGCTTTTCTGAAACGTCGATATATACATTGTCTTTACTGATAGTAAGGTTTTGCATGTCGCCATCTGTATTGCCGGGAAGCAACGTAATTAACCGGGCCTCTTTAACATTAGCGGGAATTGATATTGGGAAATCTGTTACTTTATAATCTTTGCTGGTCCTGGCCCATACCACATAGACTCCCTTTGAAGAAGCAATATCTTTGAATTTATAAATTAATATATTCGGGTCTTTCGTCTCCTGATTGCCTATATAGCGGGTATGCTGCAATACATTTTTTAATGTATACACATAATACCAGGATTTTTTGGGTGTAAAATCGCCTTTTGGTCCCATTAATCCACTGCTGGAAAACCAGGTTTTATCGTCAGGGTTTACATCGCGCGACATAAACATTTGCGCCCGGTCTACCCCCGCAGCAGCAAAAGCAAGGTAAGCCCGCAACAGCCAGATTCCCTGAATTTCCTGGACGTCCATATTCCCTATTTTGGGAGGGCAGAGTACTGACTGTGGGTTGGTGTCCCAGCCGAATT